>JAICGQ010000168.1 GCA_025923035.1 Pyrinomonadaceae bacterium
AGTTCAACTGGAAGACGAACTATGGTCCATCCGACTTCGATCGGCGGCACCGTTTCGTCACCAGCTTTGTTTACGATCTACCGGGTCTGGTGGATGAATCAAACTCGGCGAAGATGATTCTCAACAACTGGCAATTGAACGGCATCCTGACGTTGCAAACAGGAACGCCGTACTCCGTCGTCGACATCGTCGGCAACAACATCATCCAGCGCGCAAACCTCGCGCCCGGATTCAGTGGCAGCATCGAAACGAGCGGCAGTACGCAAGAGCGGTTGAATGGGTTCTTCAACACGTCGGCGTTTGTGTTGTCGCGGCCGATTCTCGCCGGCGGCAATCTCGGGACGCCGAACAACCCGACCTTCGATCCAAACAACCCGTTTGGCAACACGGCGCGCAACTTCCTTTATGGTCCGGGTCAGAAGAACATGGACTTCTCGGTGGTGAAGTTTATTCCGATCACCGAAACGGTCAGGGGCGAGTTTCGCACGGAGTTTTTCAATCTTTTCAACTGGGCCAACTTTGTCAATCCAAACAACAACATCGCAGTGCCCGTGACGTTTGGACGAATTACGGCAACCAGCGCGGGACCGCGTGTGATCCAGTTTGCGTTCAAGGTGAACTTCTAAGTGCCCAGAATTTCCGTCAACGGTCTAAAGCTTTACTACGAGATCGAGGGCAACGGTGAACCGGTTGTTTTGATTCCGGGATTTGCGGCAGGTCGCTGGATTTGGTTCAAGCAAACGGGCGATCTGTCGCGTCAGTTCCGTGTGATCACGTTCGATCCGCGGGGCGTGTCTGCGTCAGACAAGCCTGAGGGATCGCAAACGATCGGTTTGCTCGCGGATGACGTTGCGCATTTGTTGCAGACGATCGGGATTGAGAGCGCGCATGTTGTCGGGGCGTCGTTCGGTGGTTTTGTCGCGCAGGAGTTTGCGTTGAAGTATCCGTCGATGACGCGGAAGTTGGTGTTGTGCTGTACGAGTTTTGGTGGTCCAAACCACGTTGCGCCGGCGGCGGCAACGTTGCTCGCGCTTGCGTCGACGAAAGGACTCGACAGCGAGGAACGCATGCGGGCAAACCTGCTGCTGGCGTTTTCGCCGGAGTACGTGCGGACGCGGGTTGAAGACGTCGAGGAGATCGTTCGGTTGCGTGCGGCGAATGAAGTTCCGGAGCATGTCTACTTGAGCCAGTGGCAGGCGGCGATGAGTTTCGATGCTGAGTCGCGCGTCTCGCAGATCGATCGTCCGACTCTGGTGTTGAGTGGCGATAGAGATGTGATCGTGCCGGTGCAAAACTCGCGCAATCTTGCGGCGAGGATTCCCGGAGCGAAGTTGAGTATTTGTGACGGCGGCAGTCACACGTTCTTCATCGAGCAGGCGGGCGAATTCAATTCAATGGTGAGTGAGTTTCTGAAGGGGTAAGCAGATTTGTCGTTCGCAAAGATTGTAGGCACTGGGATTTACGTTCCGGAGCGGATCGTCACGAACGATGAGCTGAGTCGCATACTCGGCGAGGACATCAACGAGTTTGTGACGCAGGTGCTGGGAATTCACGAACGGCACGTTTGCGCCGATGATGAAAGTACGGCGGATTTGGCGACAAACGCAGCGCGGCAGGCACTTGAAGCTGCTCGCGTCGACGCGAGCGAACTGGATCTGATCGTCCTCGCCACCGACACCCCCGAACAACTTTCACCTGCAACGTCTGTGGTGGTCCAACACCGGCTTGGCGCCGTGAATGCCGGAACGTTCGATGTGAATTGCGCCTGCGCGGGTTTCGTCACGGCGCTGGACACGGCGTCGAAGTTCATCATCGCCGACGCGGCGTACCGGAACGTGCTTGTAATCGGCGCTTACGCGATCAGCAAATATCTCGATCTACACGACAAGAAGACGGCGACGATCTTCGCCGACGGCGCCGGCGCGGTCGTCCTTCAGGCGACAGACGACGGGGCGGGTTATCTGGCGGGAAAACTTCGTGCGGACGGTAGTTTTCACGATCACATGGGCATCTACGCCGGCGGCACTCATCTCCCGGTCACCAGAGAAGTGCTCGACGAGGGAAGGTGGACCAAGGTGCGTTTCGCGAAGAAGTATCCCGCGGAAGTGAACACTGAAGGCTGGCCCGCGATCATCAGAGACGTGCTCGACAAGGCAAAGCTCAGCGTCGACGAAGTGAAACTGTTTCTCTTCACGCAGGTCAACCTGAGCACGATCAAAGAGGTAATGGCGAAGCTCGAACTGCCGCTGGAGCGCACGCACACGATCATGCAGAAGTGGGGTTACACGGGATCCGCGTGCATACCGATGGTCCTGCACGACGCGCTGCACGCAGGAAAGCTGAACCGCGGCGACAACGTGATCATGTGCGCTTCGGGTGGTGGGTTGAACATGGCGTGCGTGGCGTTTCGCTATTGATGATTTATGAACTATCCGACCGTCTATGCTTTGTTCGGGGATCGAGTAAAGAAGTACGCGGCCGATCCGAAAGACGTCTTCTACTTTCGTTCCGGCGAACGATGGCAGGGCATCTCGTGGCAACGCTTCGAAGATGAGACGTTCGACTTTGCGACGGCCTTGTTGTCGTACGGTCTGAAGCGTGGCGGTTCAGTTTGTATTTTGATGGGTAACGTTCCGCAGTGGCCCATCAGCGACATCGGCACGATCATCGCGGGCGGCGTCGGCGTTGGTCTGTATCCGACGAGCTCAGCGGAACAGATCGCGTACATCATCAATCATTCGGATGCTGAGTTCGTGCTCGTCGACTCGCGCGAGCAGTTGCAGAAGGTGCTCAGCGTTCGCGACCAACTCCGTAAAGTACGTAATGTGATTGCGTTGGAGGCAGAGTCGGCCGATGCGATCAGTTATCGCGACTTCATCAACCGTGGCCAGGCGGAACGTTCGCGGCTCGCACCTTTATTAAAAGAACGCGCCGAAGGTGCGAAGCCCGACGACGTGGCGATCATGGTCTACACGTCCGGCACCACCGGCGCGCCGAAGGGCGCGTGTCTGAGCCATCGTTACATCATCAACAGCGTCGAGTCGTTGCGACAAACGATTCCGATCTACGACACCGACGTCTCATTCTCGTATCTACCGTTCTGCCACGTCGCGGAAAGAATTTCCGGTCTCTACAACCGTCTCTATGCCGGCGCTTCGGCGTACTTCGTCGACGATCTGACGCGTCTTGGCGAGTACATGCTCGACGTGAAGCCCACTGTCTTCGCGAGCCTGCCGCGTTTTTTCGAGAAGATTCATGCGCGCGCTGCTGCTGACATGGAACGCTTGCCACCCGACGAACACTCGCGTTTCCTGGCGACAAAAGTGAAAGATTACTTTGGCGGTCGTATTCGTGTGGCAACTTCGGGCGGGGCGCCGTTGCCCCTTGAAGTTGCGGAGTTCTTCGCGGCGGCGGGTTTGCCAATCTTGCAGGCGTACGGTCTGACGGAAAACGTTTGCGTCGCGTTCAATCGTCCTTACGAGTACAAGTTCGGCACTGTTGGACCACCGATGCCGGGATGTGAAGTGCGGATCGCGGATGACAACGAGATTCTGGTGCGCAGTGAAATGATGTTCAGCGGCTATTACAAAGCGCCGGAAGAGACGGCGAAAGTCTTTTCTGACGGCTGGCTGCTGACCGGCGACCTCGGCGAGTTTGACGAAGACGGTTTTCTGAAGATCATCGGCCGGAAGAAAGAGTTGATCGTTACTTCGACCGGCAAGAAAGTCTCGCCGGCACTGCTGGAGAACATGCTCAAAGAGCATCACGTGATTAGCCAGGCCATGGTCTATGGCGAAGGACGAAGTTATCTCGTGGCCTTGATCACGGTGAATGCGGCGGCCACGCGCGAAACGATTCAATCGATAATCGACGGCGTGAATCGTCGCGTGTCATCGACTGAATCGATCCGTCGCTTCGCGATTCTCGATCGTGATTTCGAGATCGAGCGAGACGAGATCACGCCGACGGGGAAACTGAAGCGCGACGTAATTACCAACCGTTTTCAAGAGGTGATCGATGGACTCTATGCTTAAACCCGCGCGACTACTGATCAGTATCTTGTTGATGTTGAGCGCGAGCGCGCTGGCTTTTGCCTCGCAAACAAGTGCACAGGCAAACACGCCAGTCGCCAAAGAGGTGCTCGTCTTCGGACAGAAAATCCAGTATCTCGAGGCGGGTTCCGGACCGACTGTGATCCTGTTACACGGACTCGGTGGCTCCTCGCAGGCCTGGCAACTGAACATCGGGGCGCTCGCGCAGCAGTATCACGTGATCGTCCCGGACCAGATCGGCTTCGGAAAGTCTGACAAGCCGTTGGTCAACTATCGCATTCGTACTTACGTCGACTTCCTGGACCAGTTTTGCAAGCAACTGAAGATCGAACGCGCGTCGTTGGTCGGCAATTCGATGGGCGGGTGGATTGCAGCGCTATTTACGGCGGCGTATCCCGATCGCGTCGACAAGCTTGTGCTCGCTGATGCAGGTGGTTATGCGGTGCCGAAAGACTTCGACACGCGGCAATTTTACGGGCTGAATCCGACGACCAGGGAAGGCATGAGCGTCCTGGTGAAGAAGGTCTTTTACAACAAGTTCTTTCACACCGATGCCGCGATCGATCAGGCGATTGCTGCCCGTCTCGCGGCCGGCGATGGATACACGATCAACAGTATCACCGAGTCGATCATTCGCGGCGAAGACCTCCTCGACGAGCCGGTCAAGACGATCAAACGGCCCACGCTGATCGTTTGGGGACGCGAGGACGGATTGATCCCGCTGTCTGACGGCGAGCGAATGAATAAAGACATCGCCGGATCGAAGTTGATTGTGTTCGATCAGTGTGGTCACGTGCCGAACATCGAAAAGGCGATGGAGTTCAACGCCGCGGTCATCAAATTTCTGGGTGAGAAATGAAGTTCAAGGTCGGCGACACCGCCGAAACAACACGCACAATCGAGCAGGCGGACGTCGAAGCGTTTGCGGCTGTGACAGGCGATCGCAATCCGGTGCACCTTGATGAGGCGTTCGCGCAGCAGACGCGGTTTGGTCGGCGCATCGCGCACGGAATGTTGACCGCTTCGCTGATCTCGTCGGTGCTGGCGAATCAGTTGCCGGGTGAGGGAAGCGTCTATCTTGGACAAACGCTGCAGTTTGTCGCGCCTGTCTTTCCGGGGGACGAGGTGACGGCGCGAGTGACCGTAACAGAGGTGCGCGAAAACAGACCCATCATGAAGCTCGAAACCACTTGTGTGAACCAGCGCGGCGAGACCGTCATTCGCGGCGAAGCAACTGTGCTTGTGAGTGACGTGAAATGAGTACATCCGCGATCGAAAACGGCGCGCCGGTTGCTAAAGACGAGAGCAGCGTGAGCAGCTATTCGTGGTACGCGCTCGGGCTGCTGACGCTCGTTTACGTCTTCAACTATCTCGACCGCACGATCATCTACATCCTCCTGCCGTTGATCAAAAAAGAGATGGCGTTTACGGATCTGCAGCTCGCGATGCTGGGCAGCATGTCGTTTGTCATCTTCTTCACTGTCCTCGGTATTCCCTTCGGACGCCTAGCCGATCGCGCGGTGCGGAAAAACATGATCGCCGCCGGACTCGCCGTTTGGAGTCTGTTTTCCGGTCTGACGGGATTCGCTACCGGATTCTGGTCGTTGTTGATCTGTCGCATGATGGTGGGTGTCGGCGAGGCCACGCTTGGACCAGCGGCCTTGTCGTTGTTGAGCGACTACTTCCCGCCGCGAGTTAGAGCGACCGTGCAGGCGATCTACTCTTCAGGAATCGCCGTTGGCGCCGGGCTTGCTTTCTTTCTCGGCGGTTGGCTGGGACAGAACTACGGCTGGCGCCTCGCGTTCTATGCGCTCGGTTTTCCGGGAATCGCGATCGCCGTAGTGGTTTATCTACTGCGCGAGAAACCACGCGGGACGACCGAAGTCGCAACGACGCGATACACCGCGAGCGACTGGAAGATTCTCTTCAAGTCTGTGCCGCTGCGATATCACTATCTCGGTTACGGATTCTTCGGTTTGGCTGCGAATAACCTGTCGTTCTGGGGACCGACGTTCCTCACACGCGTTTACGAGCTCGACCTGTTGACGATCGGTTTTTATGGCGGTGTGTTGACGCTGATTGCCGGTGTGCCGGGAACGATTCTCGGCGGTTATTTCGCTGACAAGTTTCGCAGGTTTGGACGCGGTGGGCGGATGTTGTTTGGCGCGCTTGCGGCGCTGATCGCGGTTCCGTTCTGGTTGCTGTTTATCTTCTCGGGCGATCTTTTGTTGTTGCTGATCGCGAACCTCGTGCTGCTCGCGTTGTCGCTGGTGTGGCTTGGACCAGCGGCGGCTGACATTCACGACATTGCCGGTCCGCAACTGCGTGGTCTCGGAATCGGCGTCTACTTCTTTGCGGTAATTATCGCTTACGGGATTGGTTCGCTGGTGATTGGTCAGCTTAGTGATTGGGTGGGCGCCGCCGCTGCACCGCTTAACATGCGATACTCGATGTTGGTGTGTCCGATCGCATGTCTGGCGGCGGCGCTGAGCCTGTGGCAGGGATCTCGATCCGCCAATCGATCCCTGCCTTCGTGATTACGCTGCGCGTGGCAAGCGGTTTGGCAAACTCGGTTGCGGGTTGACGACACGCTTCGTCGATTTCGACAACGACGCGCGGATGTCTTTCCAATGCAGCGCCACGTCTGCCAGTGGAACTGAAGCTACGAGGCACGTCCAAATCACGGCCTGCACGATTTCGACTCCCAGCGTTTCCGCACCTGTTACGCCAAGGAAAAATCGCCCGCCAATGAAGACCAGCGCAACCGCATAACTGCGGGTGGCCCACTGCCGGTGCAGCGCGATCTTGCGTTTGAATGCGAAGAAGCCTGCGAGCGTCGTAGTGCCGATGAGCAAGGCAGCGTCGACGATCGCGAGAATCGTGAATGAACGTGGCGCGCCTCCGCGTTCCTGAAAGTATTGAATGTACGCGCCGGTCGGGGCCAAAACGTAAACACCAAGGACGTACATCCGGCCCATAAATCGATGCGCTCTGGGGTAGCGCCCGCGCAGCCAGTCGGAAAACTGAAATGGGGCGAACAGAAGTACGATGCTGCCGAAGACGGCGTGGGGCAGCAACCACCATTTGAACGACTCATAACGCAGCCATGCCGGGTGGTCTGACTGGACGACGAAGCGCTCGTTGTGCCAGAGAACGTAAATAGTAGCTATTGTAATTGCGGTAAAGACGACGTGTTTCGCGTTTATCTTCCTCATTGAGGACTCCTTTTGGTCAGCCTTCACAGCCTAACCTGTTTAGTAACGCGAAGTTTCGGGGCATTTAGGTTCAGGGAGGGACGTAGGGGCATAGCCCCAACCGGCGCCGTAGCCGCATCGTCAGTTCGGACTGTGACGGCGAGGCTATGCCTCGCCGTAAGCTGCTTAATCTCGTTGGGGCTATGCCCCCCGTTCGGCCTTTGGCCTAAGTCCAGCCGCGGAAGCGGGCGTAGTCGACAACTTCGGCGCGGCTCTTGAGGTCGAGTTTCTGCATGGAGTTGGCTTTGTGGGTCTCGACGGTTTTTACGCTAATTGAGAGTTCGTTGGCGATCTCTTTGTTGGTGTAACCGTTCGCGACCAGCGACAGCACCTGGATTTCGCGCTGCGATAACGGCTTCCCCTGCGACTCGCCTTTATAAACCCGGTCGTCCAGCGGCGAATGCACCAGCGACTCGCGCGAAGCACTGTCGATGTAAGTCCCACCCCGGGAGACAGTATGGATCGCGTCGATCAGTTCATCGATCGCCGCCTGCTTGAGAACATAACCCGAGGCGCCCGCCTTCAATACCTCATTCAAGTAAGCACTGGCACGATGACCCGTCAACGCGATCACCTTGACGTTCGGACACAACTCGCGGATCTTCTCGGTCGCTTCGGCGCCATTCAGCCGCGGCATCGTGATATCCATCAGCACAATGTCGGGTTCAAGTTCCTGCGCCTGTTGCCACGCGGCGATGCCATTGTCAGCTTCACCGATCACTTCCATGTTCGGCTGTTCGTCGATCAGTCTTTTCAATCCTTCACGCAAAATCCGATGATCCTCGGCGAGAAGGATTTTTAGTTTCTCCATCCTCGGGACCTCAAGACTTATCGAGAGGAATTGTGACAACGATCGTCGTTCCGGCGCCGGAGTCGATCTTGAACTCACCACCCACCATCTGCACGCGCTCCTGCATGCTCAGCAAACCCAACCGCCGGTTCTCAACCGGGCTACTCATCATCTTTTCAACATCAAACCCCACACCATCATCCTCGATCGTCACTCGCACCTGCGTGTCGTCGCGTTCGAGAATGATGCTGACGATCTGCGCGTTTGAATGTCTCGAAGCATTGGTAAGCGCCTCCTGCACCACACGATAGATCGCGACCTCGATGTCAAACGGCAATCGCTTCTCCGGATTTGCAAACCCGCTGCTATTAAAAACAACCTTGATTCGCTGATCGTGCCGCCTGGCCCATTCGCGCGCAAAACCCGACAACGACGCCTCCAGGCCAAGATCGTCCAACGTCGTCGGCCGCAACTCGAGCGCCAAACTATGCACGTCCAACTCAAACTGCTTCGTAGTTTCGATCAGGTAAGACAATTTTTTCACGGCTGCGGGCGGCAGATCCTGCAGACGCGCCAACGACTCCAACCCGAGCAACAACGCGGAAAGATACTGCCCCAGATTGTCGTGCAACTCGCGCGACAGATGACGTCGTTCATCTTCCTGCGCAGTAATCAGACGCTGCAACAAACGGCGTCGTTCTTCTTCGGCACGTGTTCGCTCGCTGATGTCCTGACCGATGCTCACGCTCGTCCCGTCCGAGAGCCGAGCCACCGCCCATGAAGAGTCGATAATCCGTCCATCGCGCACCTTCGCCTTAAACGTCCGCCACTGCAAATCGGCAGCGGCAATGATGTCCTGGGCGCGACGACGATTGATCGGATCGGGATAGACGTCGTTCAGAATGTCTCCATTACGTTCCTGCAGCTCACTCAAGGTCCAACCAAAGATCCGTTCCCATTCGCGATTCACCAGTTTTATATGTCCATCCTCGCCGCGAAACGTGACCATCACCGGAATGTGATCGAATATCTTTTGCAGTATCTCGCTCTTTTGCCGCAGCTCTTCTTCGGCCCGTTTCCGCTTCGTGATGTCGAGCATGATGCCGCTGAGGTAAACCGCGCCGCCGGGTTCGATCTTGACGGAGACGATGTCGTGTAACCACACGACGCGCCCGTCGGCGGCGATCATGCGATACTCAAACTCATGGTCCTGTCGCCGCTTCGTGCAGTCCAAACAGAATGCGGCGCACCAGTCAGTGTCATCAGGGTGAGTGTGATCGCGCCAGAAGTTTGGTTGCAGCCAATCCCTCAGCGGATAACCAAGGATTCGTTCGGCCTGCGGACTGACGAAGGTGAATTGAAAAGTGTCGCCGTCAGCCTCCCAAACGATGCCGTCGAGGGACGTGACCAGTTTCGAATAAAGAGCGGCCGTCTGCTGCATGATGTTTTGACCTTGAGATTTCGGATGCGGGAATTATAGCTCTAAAACGCTAGACAAAACTTTACATTCCTAGGGGAAAACCCTGATATCGCCATGCATAGTGCGCAACTAGAATTTGCGCGAGGTGCGAGGTCATTTAGAGGCCTGATGATGCAAGCCGCGCACGGGTCTTATGATTGTGGTTCGTCGCCCACTAGAGTGAGCGAAGCACTCGAGTTTCGCGTGGGGTGAAGGCACGTGAACCATAAGGGCGGGGAAAGTGGGAGTTACCCGCCCCTCTCGCACTCTATATCCTTTCTTTCTCTACCTAATCCACTGCTTTTATTCAGCCTATGACGACGCCAAAAGTGTCGCATCAAAAGTTTGACTTCTCACGTTGTTAGTAATAAAAGATACCCGGTTTAACAGTCTTTTATTAAAAACATGATCCCCTTTGCTCGCTTCCCCCGCACTGATCGTGCTCTGTCCCTAATCTCAATTGTTTGTTTAGTTACAAGTATCACGACGACGGTTCTCGTCTCTGCGCGTAACGATAACGACGAAAAGCCCGCGGATAAGTCTGTCCAGCCTCTCGATCCAGCAGCCAAAGCTAAAGCCGCGGAACGCTTCGGCCGATTGCCTTTGAGTTTTGAGAAAAACGAAGGGCAGGTCGATGGCGCTGTGAAGTTTCTATCGCGCGGACCCGGATACGAGCTGTTTCTTACCGACAGTGAAGCGGTCCTCTTCTTACGCAAGCCCCGTCAGATTGAAAACGATCAACGCAAGACGGCGAATGATGCTAACGGCCGCGAAGGCTCCGTACTGCGGCTGAAGATGATCGGCGCAAACACTGCCGCGCGCGTCGAAGG
>JAICGQ010000169.1 GCA_025923035.1 Pyrinomonadaceae bacterium
GGCTCGGATGCTATCGCCTGGAGTCACACGCGTGGCGTTCCCTATACGGCCTCGCCCGTTCTCTACGACAACAAACTCTACGTTGTCACGGACAGCGGCATGGTCTCAGCTTTCAATGCCACCACCGGCGAGCCATACTACGCACAAACGCGCTTGCCCAAGGCTTACAACCTGAAATCTTCGATTATTGGCGCCAACGGCAAGCTGTACATCGCCACTGAAGACGGCGATGTAGTCGTGCTGAAGATGGGTGAGAAGTATGAAGTGATTGCGACCAATCATTTGACCGATCAGATTTTCATTGCCACACCGGTGATCGCGGCCGGCGAGTTATACTTACGAGGACAAAACACGCTCTTTTGCATCAGTGAGAAAAAGTAGGGTAAACAACAGCGAAAACACAGCTAAAACGAAAATAGATTTCTAAGGGAGGCCGTATGGCTGAACCCGGGACCGCAGTTCATCGTGGTCGGTTTGGCGCATCGATGCGACGCGATGCGTGGTGGGTTGAGCTTGTGCCCGTCGTTTTAGTCCTTGGGGCCTTCAGTATTTACGCCACCTGGCGCGCGTTCGAAAACAATTATTACGAATGGGGACCTTACCTCTCTCCGTTCTATTCACCACTCCTCCAACCAAGCTGGTGGCCCTTCTCACCCGCGATTCTAATCCTCGGTGGCCCCTTGGGTTTTCGCGCCACCTGTTACTACTACCGCAAGGCTTACTACCGCGCGTTCTTTCTCGATCCGCCGGCGTGCGCGGTCGGCGAAGCTCGATCGCATCGATATCGCGGCGAGACAGCGTTTCCCTTCATTCTGCAAAACCTGCATCGCTACTTTCTTTACGTGGCACTCATATTCCTGATCATCCTTTGGTACGACGCCGTGCACGCGTTCTTCTTTGACGGGCGGTTCGGCGTCGGTGTTGGTTCGCTGGTCCTTCTCACCAACATCATTCTGCTTTCGTTCTACACGGTCTCGTGCCATTCGCTGCGACACATCGTCGGCGGCAAGGTCGATTGTTTCTCGTGTGTCGCCTTCGGCGGTCCGCGGCACAAGACGTGGAAAGGTCTCAGTTTTCTCAACGAGCATCACATGTTGTTTGCGTGGCTCAGTTTGTTCTCGGTCGGTCTCGCCGATCTTTATGTGCGACTGGTCGCGAGCGCGACGATTCAGGATTTGAGATTGCTGTGAACGAAAAGTTCGAGACTCACGAACACGACGTACTGATCATCGGGGCGGGTGGGGCCGGACTGCGGGCGGCGATCGAAGCGTTGGGCCATGGCGCGAGTGTCGCTGTCGTTTGCAAGTCGTTACTCGGCAAAGCGCACACCGTGATGGCCGAAGGCGGCATTGCCGCGGCGATGGCAAACGTAGACGCCGCGGACGACTGGCGCACGCACTTTCGCGACACGATGCGCGGCGGCAAGTTTCTCAACAACTGGCGCATGGCCCAGATTCACGCGCAGGAAGCGCCGGATCGCGTGCGTGAGTTGGAACAGTGGGGCGCGTTGTTTGACAGGACCAGCAGCGGCGACATCCTGCAGCGGGCCTTCGGCGGACACACTTACAAGCGACTCTGCCACGTCGGCGATCGCACCGGGCTCGAGATGATTCGCACGTTGCAGGACCGCGGTGTTCATCTCGGCATCGACGTCTACATGGAGTGCGCCGTCACTCGTCTGCTGAAGGACGGCGATCGTATCGCGGGCGCGTTTGCTTACTGGCGTGAAACGGGACGGTTCGTGGTGTTCAAAGCGAAGTCCGTCGTGATGGCGACCGGCGGCATCGGCAAGGCGTGGCGCATTACGTCGAACTCGTGGGAATACACAGGCGACGGAATGGCGCTCGCCTATGAGGCAGGCGCCGAACTGATCGATATGGAGTTTGTGCAGTTTCATCCGACGGGAATGGTTTGGCCGCCCGGCGTTCAAGGGATACTCGTCACCGAAGCGGTGCGCGGCGAAGGCGGGATTCTGCGAAACAAAGAAGGCGAACGGTTCATGGAGCGCTACGATTCCGAGAAGATGGAACTTTCAACGCGCGACGTCGTGGCGCGCGCGATCTACACCGAAGTGCGCGAAGGACGCGGCACGGAACACGGCGGCGCGTATCTCGACATTTCGCACAAACCGGCAGAGTATGTAAAACGAAAACTCCCCAGCATGTATCACCAGTTTCGCGAGTTGGCCGACGTGGACATCACGCAGGGTCCGATGGAAGTTGGACCGACGTGTCATTACATGATGGGCGGCATTCGCGTCGATGCGGAGACAGCACAGGCCACGGTGTCCGGTTTGTTTGCTGCCGGTGAAGCCGCCGCCGGGTTGCACGGAGCGAATCGGCTTGGCGGCAATTCGCTTTCCGATCTGCTGGTGTTCGGTAAACGAGCCGGGGCCGCAGCGGCGGAACACGCAAAACGATCGACGCCGGTGAACATAGAGGCCGCTGACGTCGAGAAAGCAGCACGCGAAATGCTCGAGCCGTTCGAGCGCGCCGCTGGTGACAGTCCATACCAGATTCATCGCGAACTTGAAGAACTGATGCAGAATTATGTTGGTATCTTTCGCAACGAAGAAGACTTGCAAAAGGGACTGGCCGCGTTGGACCAGTTGCAGCAACGCGCGGCCGGCGTGAAGGTTGAAGGTTCGCGTTTATTCAACCCCGGCTGGCACCTGGCGCGCGATCTGAAGTCGATGCTGACGGTGGCGGAAGCAGTCGCGTTGAGTGCGCGGGAACGGAAGGAGAGTCGCGGCGCGCACAGTCGCATCGACTATCCGAAGTACGACGAAACGTGGGCCAAACAGAACAACGTGATCGTGCGCGACGGCGATCGGATGCGATTGAAACAAACACCCATAGACGAGATGGCGCCCGACCTGAGGAAAATAGTTGATGTTTGAGCTTTGTGTTTTGTGCTTTGTTCTTGGTTCTCTTGCTTAGAGGTTTACCTAAAGAGTGAACGGTTCCAATCAGAGCACAAAGAACAAAGTACAAAGCACAAAGTACGAAGAGTAAAACCAATGTCAGCAAACGCAACGTTCAATATCTTTCGCGGCGACCGTCTTGGCGGTGAGCTGAAGGAGTACGAAGTGCCGGTCGCGCCGGGAATGGTTGTGCTCGACGCGTTGCACTACATCCAGGGACACGCCGCGCCGGATCTCGCCGTGCGTTGGAACTGCAAAGCCGGAAAGTGCGGCTCGTGCTCCGCGGAAGTGAATGGCAAGCCACGTTTGACGTGCAAGACGCGCCTGGACGATCTTCCGTTAGCAGAAGCAGTAACCGTTCAGCCGATGAAGAGCTTTCCGGTGATCAAAGACTTAGTTACCGACGTGTCGTGGAACTATCGTGTTAATCGCAAGATCCCGCCGTTCCATGCGCCCGAAAGCGTCGAATGGAAGATGGACCAGCGGGACGTCGATCGCGTGCAGGAGTTTCGCAAGTGCATCGAGTGTTTTCTTTGTCAGAACGTCTGTCACGTGTTGCGCGATCACAGCAAGCAGGAACAGTTTGGCGGGCCGCGCTTCTTCGTCCGCGTGGCGGGTCTGGAGATGCATCCACTCGACGACGTCTCGCGCACTCATCTGTTGAAAGACGAACTCGGCATCGGCTACTGCAACATCACGAAGTGTTGCACTGAAGTTTGTCCGGAAGATATTCACATCACAGACAACGCAATCATCCCCTTGAAGGAACGGGTGATCGACGACTACTACGATCCGGTGCGCTGGTTCCTGCGCAAACTGAAAGGAAAGAACAATGGAGCTTAAACTCAAGCCGATATCAGCGGCAGGAATTAACGAGGCCATCGCGAAGGTGGAGCTCTATCGAAACCTGAACGAGCCCGGCGAGGCGGAATCGATTTGCCGCGACATACTGGCGCTCGATCCAAACCATCAAGCGGCGCTACGCCTGCTCGGATTGGCAATAACGGACCAGTTTAAAGGTGACGCGAACGATCGATATTCCGAAGCGTCACTCACCTTTCGCTCGCTGACAAACGACTACGAACGCACTTACTACTGCGGTCTGCTGCACGAGCGAAAAGCGAAAGCGCAGCTCCACGCCGGGCTTCCACCAGCCACTGTGATCCCCACGTTCGAGGAGGCGATGCGATTTTTTGAGGACGCCGAAAAGATCAGCCCGAGTGGTCTCTGCGATCCGATCCTGCGTTGGAACCGTTGTGTCCGGCTGTTGCAGGGACTGATGCAGACCTCATGGGAAAAGGCCATGGACGACGTGGAGGTGGACGATGGACCACCCGTCAATGTGTCTCCGTTTTCCGCAGTTTGAAGACGCTGAGGATGTTCGAGAAGTCGTCGGTCCACACGTCTTCAGTGCCTGTGCCGGCTAATGGTTTCGCGTTCTTGTCGCCGGCCAGTGAACCAAATGCACTGCTGTCGCGTGCGAGCACGACCCAATGCGACGGATCCTTTCCATTCGTTTGCGACGGCGTCAGGTCGAGCAACGACAACCCACTCAACTCCCGGCTCTTCGCGAGATCCGCGACCACTCCCGCCAGTTCGAGATTTCGATTAGAGATGTGAAACGCGATCCATCCGCCCGCCGAGAGTTTCGACAGGTAAAGATCGAGCGCCTGCTGCGTCATCAAGTGAACGGGAATCGCGTCGCTGCTGAACGCGTCGAGAACAAGCAGGTCGTACGACTGATCGGGCGCCTGATGCAGTTTTAATCGCGCGTCGCCCAGGACGATGTCGACGGGCGCTGTCGCACAGTTTGTCAGGTATGTGAAGTACTGTGGCGATTTTGCGATCGAGACGACCGCGGGATTTATTTCGTAGAAGGTCCAACGTTCGCTCGGCTGCGCATAACTGATCGTGGCGCCGGTGCCGAGTCCGATGATGGCGACGTTCCGATCGTCGGTTCTTCCTTCGCGAAACTGTGCGAAGATTCGTCCCAATGGTCCTTCGCGATGGTAGTACGAAAGCGGTTCGCAGCGACGCTCCGATGAGGTGTTCTGTCGCCCGTGGACCGTGCTGCCGTGCATGAAAGAATGCAGATCGCGATCGTCGTCGCCGAGCACGCGCAGGACGCCGAAGAAGTTTCGCTCAGCGTGCAACGTCGTGCTACCGGCGCCGGTCACCAGTCCTGCCGCCAGCATCACCGCACCGAGAGATAACGCGAACCGCACAGGACGTTTGCGCAGCGGATACGCGACGAACAGTGGCAACGCGACGACGAAAACCGAGGCGTTCATCTTCGTGGGCCCAAGGCCGTGCGCGAACCATCCGAGTCCGGCAGTGACTGCGCCGATCAATGCAGGCAGCGCGAAATCCAGTCGTCGTTCTTTCAATCCGGGCGCTACGGATTTCAATCCCGGCAGTAGAAAACAGGACAACAAGATCGCCAGCGGATATTCGACTACGGATTGAAACACCATGGGCGCGACGATGGCGTTGAAGATTCCCCCGAGTACGCCGCCGAGTGACAGCCAAACGTAAAACTGCGCGAGGTGCTGTGGTCCAGGACGATCGCCGGCCAGTTGTGAGTGACACATCAACGCCGCGAAGAAGAAGTACGCGAGGTGCAGCAGCACAAGCATCCGGGATCCGCTTCCGGCGCTCTCGCCAAGGTAAAGCACCAGCAGCACGATCGTCGCACCGGGCACGACCAGTTCGCCGAACCGTGGCGAGAAGAACTTGTTGCGCGAGAACGCAAAGACCATCGTGAGCAGGTAAAGCGCGAGGGGAATGATCCACAACAACGGCACTGACGCGATGTCGGTGGTGATGTAGTTCGTAACGCCCAGCATCAAGCTCGACGGCGCAAATGCGAGCAACAACCACCGCAAACGACGTGACCACGTCAAACGCTCATCAGGTAAATCGGATTTGTTTTCAATCTTGCTTTGATCCGCGTTCCTGAGAAAAAGACAACTTACTCCTATCAACACCACGAGCAGAGCGTACGAAACAGTCCAGATGCGACTCTGCATTCGTAATGTGAAGTACGGCTCCAACACGACCGGATACGCCAGTAGCGCCAGCAAACTGCCCGCGTTGGAAGCGGCGTACAGGAAGTACGGATCCTTCGCCGAATGACTTGCTGTCCGCGAAAACCATTTCTGCAGCAACGGACTATTGCTGGAGATGATAAAGAAAGGCAGACCAACCGACGCGGCGAGACAGAGCAACAACCACAACGACGGATCTTCGCTCGGCGGAACGGAGTTGACCCATGAAGACGACAGTCCAATCGGCAGACTGATGAAAGCAAGGGCGAGCACGGCCAGTTGAACGAGCAGTTGACGTTTCAACGGCCAGCGCGACACAAGCAGGGCGTATGCGTAACCGCACAGCAACACCGCCTGGAAGAAAAGCATGCACGTGTTCCAGACCGCAGGCGTGCCGCCGAGCAGTGGCAGCAACATCTTCGCGATCATGGGTTGAATGGAGAAGAGTAGTGCTGAGCTGACGAAAATCGTCAGTCCAAAGATAAGTGTATGAACACTATACCGGCTCTTAAGAAGCGACATCGTTTGTTTCGCGGAACGTGAGTGAGTCCTGGGACAGGCCGGTCGGAGTCGGCTAACAAAAGATAACACAGAACCTCGCCGAATTCGTGAGCTTCTTTCTCGCGCGGCCGCGCGACCTCGGCTAGAATGCGCCGTCAATGCCCCTTGCCCCCAAAACACAACTAGGCCGCTATGAGATTCGCTCTTTGCTGGGCGCCGGCGGGATGGGCGAGGTGTATCTGGCGCAGGACACGAGTCTGAATCGCCGGGTCGCATTGAAGGTCCTGCCTCCGGAAGTCGCTTCAAATCACGACCGTATGCGCCGTTTCAAGCAGGAAGCGAGCGCCGCAGCGTCGTTAAATCACCCGAGCATCGCGCACATTTACGAGATCGGAGAGTTTGACGGACTCAACTTCATCGCCATGGAGTACGTCGAGGGTTCGACGCTGCGGAAGAAGATCCACGAAGACGGCGAAGAGCTTGCGAAACTCCTGCGCGCGCTGCAACACGTTGCCGAAGGACTGGCGAAGGCGCACGGCGCGGGCGTAGTTCATCGCGATCTCAAGCCGGACAACGTTATGATCACCACCGAGGGTCACGGCAAGATTCTCGACTTCGGCCTCGCCAAGCTACTCGAACCTCAGCTTGCGTCGGGCAATGTCAGCGGTGAAGAACCCACCATACTGCAGCATTCGACGCCCGGTGTGATCCTCGGTACCGCCGGTTACATGTCGCCGGAACAAGCGCAAGGCAAGACGAGAGAGATCGACCACCGCGCCGACATCTTTTCGTTTGGTTGCATTCTGTTTGAAGCCGTCACCGGACGCCGGGCGTTTTCCGGCACTGACACGATCGACACGCTGAACAAAGTCATCCGTGAACCGGCGCCCTCGATCTCGCAGTTCAATCCGACTGCGCCTGCCGATTTGCAGCGCATCGTTCGTCGTTGTCTGGCGAAGGATCCGAACGAGCGTTATCAAAACATCAAAGACGTCGCGATCGAGTTGAAAGACGTCCGGCGTGAACTGCAGGAGACTGCAACCGAAGCGCCGTCGATGTCAGCAACGAGCCGCGACGCCAGGACGTTGTGGAACTCGGAAACGACGGTGGTCCAGAACGAGTCGACAGCGGCGCCGCAGAGTTCGCCTGCAACGCGAGCGTCCAGTGCGGAGTTCATCGTCAACGAGATCAAGCGGCATAAGTTTGCGACGTTGATTGTGGTCGTGCTGGTTTTGGTTGTTGGCGCTGCGGTCGCGTTTGGCATTCGATCCTACTGGCATGCGGAGAGCACGGAAGTCGCAGTTGACTCAATCGCCGTGGTCCCATTTGCGAATCAAGGCAAGGATCCGAATGCAGATTGGATCTCCGATGGTCTCACCGAAAGCATCACTAACAACCTCGCGCAGCTTCCGAACCTGAAGGTGATCGCGCGCACCTCGATGTTTCGTTACAAGGGCAAGGAAAGTGATCCATTGACGATTGGTAAGGAACTCGGCGTGCGGGCGGTGTTGATCGGCCGTTTGATGCCACGCGGTGACTCGATGCTTATCAGCGCGGAGTTGATCGACATTCGCGACAACAAGCAACTCTGGGGCGAGCAGTACGAGCGCAAACTTTCCGACATGCTTTCCGTGCAGCGCGAGATCGCGCGCGAGATCACCAGCAACTTGCGACCAACGTTGTCCGGTGTCGATCGATCGCGCATGGACCGGATGTACACCGTAAATCCCGAAGCGTACCAGCTTTATCTGAAAGGACGTTTCTACTGGAACAGGCGCGGTCCCGCGGATTTCAAGAAGTCGATCACGTTTTTCGAGCAGGCGATCGCGAAGGATCCGAATTACGCCTTGGCGTATTCAGGTTTGGCGGACGCGTACACGCTGCTGACTGTTTACAGCAGCGAGTCGCCGCGAGAGCTGATGCCGAAAGCCAAGCAGGCTGCGTTGAAAGCGCTCGAGCTGGACGACAGACTTGCCGAGGCTCACGCCTCCTACGGGCAGATCGTGGTCTACTACGATTACGATCTCGTGACTGCCGAACAGCAGTACCGCCAGGCCATTGAGCTTAATCCGAATTATGCGACGGCGCACCAGTGGCTGGCCGAGCATCTCTCAGCACTGAAGCGGTGGGACGAAGCACTGGCCGAGATTCAGCGTGCGCTGCAACTCGATCCGCTTTCGGTGATCATGAATCGCATCTACGCCGACATCCTGATGGACGCGCATCGTTACGACGAAGCGATCGCGCAATTCAAGAAGACTCTGGAACTCGATCCAAACTTTCCCACCACTCATTACTTCCTCGGCCGCGCTTACGAAGCGTTAGGTCGATATGACGAGGCCGTGTCGGAGTACACGATCTCCGGCAAGCTTTCGGGGTTGCCGCCCGAGATTCTCGAACAGGCGAATCGGATTTATGCGAGGGCTGGTTGGAAAGCGTATTTGCAAGCGAGTCTGGATCAGATCCTGAAGCAGCCCGCGGGGCGCAAGTTTCCTCCATTCGTGATTGCTACGTTTTACGCGCGGCTTGGTAATAAAGAGGAGACGCTGGCGTGGTTGGAACGCGCATATGAAGAGCGCGACTTTCGTCTGACGCTCCTGAGCGTGTCGTTTGAGTTCGACAACTTTCGCTCCGAGCCGCGGCTGGTTGCGCTCGTGCAAAAGATCGGCCTGCCGCAGTAAAATCCCTGAAAACATGCGTCAACTACTTGCCCTCATCTTGCTGGTCTTAATGTCGGCTTCGGTGCTGTACTCGCAGACTACCAATCAGGACGACGACGTGATCCGCGTCGACACTGACGTTACCAATCTGCCGTTCACCGCCACCGACAAGCAGCGACGGTTTATCACGACGCTGCGCGCCGAAGATGTGCGTGTGCTCGAGGATGGCGTGCCGCAACAGGTCTTCACGTTTCAGCGCGAAACGGATCGTCCGCTGGCGCTCGCGTTTTTGATCGACGTCAGCAGGTCGCAGGAGTTTACGTTGCCTGACGAGAAAGCCGCGGCGAGATCGTTTATTGAGAACGTGTTTCAGTCGAACAGAGACCTGGTGTCGATCATTCCGTTCACCGGGCTGGCGTATCTTGAACAGGAGATGACGCGCGACGTGTTGAGCGTTTACAAGGTGCTGCAGCGTGTGGAAGTCGCGTTACCGGCATATCTTGGTTCGGGCCGTCCGTTGACGGGCATACCGACTGGTCCAGGTTTGATGGCGCCGCCGGAAGAAGGTACGACGGCAATCTGGGACGCCGTGGCGCTCACGTCGAGTGGTGTCCTCGCGAAAACGCCGGGCTTGCGGCGACGCGCGATCATTCTTTTGACGGATGGGCACGACACGACGAGCCGTCTGGCGCGGGCCGATGCAGTTAACAGTACGCTCGGGGCTGAGGCAGTCGTTTATGTTATTGGAATTGGCAACAGCAAGTTTGAAGGGGTCGACAAGGGCGCACTGCGCGACCTGGCCCAACGCACCGGCGGGCGTGCTTTTTTCCCGGACAAGAAGTTTGACCTGACGGCGGCCTTTGCCGAGATCGAACAGGAGCTGCGTACGCAGTACCTCATCGCTTATTCATCGACGAACAAGCGTCGGGACGGCGGTTATCGCAAGATCACCATCGAGATCACCAACCCCGATCTCCGCAAAGAAAAACTCGAACTCCGCCACCGCCCCGGCTACTTCGCCAAGCCCTCCGCGTA
>JAICGQ010000170.1 GCA_025923035.1 Pyrinomonadaceae bacterium
CGTCGCGGTGTCGCCCACGCCGGGGATGAGCCCCACCAGCGCGTCGAGTCCAAAGCGCCAGCCAAGGACGGGAACGCGGATCAGATCGTCCATCAGCCAGGTGAGATTATCCAGGCTCTTTTCAGTGGAAGTCCGTGTTACCGGATACGTGTCATTTGCTGCCAAAAGAATTTCCCAACCTTGGCTAACGCTCCGAAGGCGTTTTTATCACCTGACCGTTGTGGGGCTTGTTTGGAGGGGATACCCAAAGTCGCCGCCAGCTCCGCGTCGGGTGGTGCAATGTCCTCGTCACCACGTTTCGCGGTTAGCCAGCGGGTAAATGTACGTCCAATCATTCGCCTTTGTTCGACCGGAGCTTCTGCGACGAGCGCGATCCGCAGGTCTTCCATCTGCGCGATTTCGTAGAGATTGGCCTGATAGTAGTTGCGCAGCGCGGCGAAGATCTTCTCGTCGCCGAGCGACTTTTGCAGGTCGACGAACATCAGCGCGCCTTTGGCCGTGACGATCGCCGCGTACTGAAACGTGTTGCGATAATCGCGTGAGGGACGATTGGCGTCCATGTCGTCTCCGCCGAAAGTGCGATAGAGACGATAGACGCCCTTCACTTGATTGTCGAGCACTGCGGCCGCGCGTTCCGCGCCGTAGGTGCTCTTGTAGTAGAGCAACGACGACCAGCACGAAAGCGCTTCGTCGAGCACAGGCTCACGCGCCGGATCGTTTCCGACCGCAGCACCCCACCACTGGTGCGCGACAAGATGCGCCACTGTCCATTCCAGACTCTCCTCAACCGACAACCGCTGTTCGAGGATGATCTGCGGCAGATTGCGCATTGCGGGAGCATCGAAGTCGACGAAGTAAGCGCTGGCGATGACGTTCAATCCGGAGAATTCACAACTTCCGAGACCGGCGACGAGTGGCGCTTCGGCGATGCTGATCGTTTTGAACGGCAATGGACCGAATGTTGAAGTAAACACGCGGACCGCATTTGCCGCGACAGTCAGCGCGCGTTTTCCAACACGTTCATGCTCGGCGAAGTAGATCGATCGGACGTTGATTCCCTCCACTTCGGTGTGTTCGCTGCGCAGTCCGCGTCCGGCGAGAATCGCGAAGTCACGTAATGCGGACGCTGCGAAAGTTTGTCCGCTCTTGTCTGATTTCGTGGTTTCGGTGCCGGAAGTGAATACTTCAACACCTGGCGGAACGCCCACCGTGACTTCGTAATCTGCGGCTTCGTTGAAAACAAAGTCGCCGACGGACGGTTCGAGTTTGCGTCGCCAGTCGTCGCCGTCGTGCACAGCGAGAACGGGATAACTCGCGCCGAGTAACATCACACCGCGGCAAAGGAAGTTGATGTCGCGCGCGCGTCGCATCTCGCGATCGCTTCGGAGAGCAGCACTCACTTGCTTCACGACGTGCGTCGTCAGACTCGTTTCGTCGCGATCGATCTCCGGTACACTGCCTTTGAATTTAATCACTACTTCGGTGGTATTGCCGGGCGCGACGGGTTCGCGAAGATTGATTCGCAACGTCGTTCCTTGATCGTCGAGAGACGTGAAGAGCGGCGTGTCGTCGAGGCCCGTGCGAACTTCCAGGATCTCCAGCTTCGGCTCGTCGATCGCGTCGGTTGAACCGTTTGTCTGCTCGCCGGTGCGGATGTTTGGATAAAGATGAAAGTAAAGTACCGAACTCGGTTTTTCGCCGCGATTCACCCAACGCACGCGTTCGATGCCGCTGTAGGAAAGCTTGTCGAAGTCGATCTTGAGATCGATCTTGTATCCGTGTCTCGTTTGGGCGTTCACGTTGTGAACCGCCAGCAAAACGAACAGGAATAAAAGAATTTTCGGGTTAACTTTCACCTGATCACAATCGACCTAATGACGTCTCCGCGAATGATGTTGTCCACGACGTCCATGCCTGCAATCACCCGGCCAAAGACTGTGTAACCGCCATCGAGATGCGGCTGCGGCGAGTGGGTAACAAACCACTGTGAACCGCCGGTGTCCTTCCCTGAAAGCGCCATGCCAAGCGCCGCGCGGTCGTAGGGAACTTCGTTGATCTCGCAACGGATCTGGTGGTTTGGCGGGCCGCCATTGCCGTCGCCGCGTGGATCGCCATCCTGAATCACGAAGTTCGGCACAACGCGGTGAATGGTGATGCCGTTAAAAAAAGATCGCTGGGCAAGCTGAACGAAATTGTCTACGGTCAGGGGGGCGGCCTGGGGGAGCAGTTCCATAGTAAACGAACCCTTCGTCGTAGTCACGACGGCGCGGACTTTTCTGCCGGCGCGCGCCAGGGCGCGACGATAATCGGCGATGGTGTTGCCTGTTTGCACGGTTCCGATACGCGACGAGAAGTCGCCGGCTCCGTTGGCCTTGAGCAGCGCAACGGCACGACGACGGACAAGATAATCGCGCGAGTCGAGTGCGGTCTTGATTGCGTTGTTGGCGGCATCGGATTTCTGTTTACCGAGGGCGCCCAGAATCGACAGCACGGCGTCGTTCAGAGGGTCCTTTGCGGCGCGTGGGAGTGCCGCAATCAAAGCGCGCGTGTTTTGTTCAGACGGCGGCAGGTCGCCGAGAAGATCGGCAGCGGTGCCGCGGACGATAACGTCTGCGTCGTCAAGATGTTTCAGAACAATCTCCGCGAGATCCTGTGATTTGAAAGCGGCGAAGGCGCGGAGCACGTCCGAGGCGCTGATTTCAGACTTCTTTGTGATGAAATCTCTTGTTTTCCCTCCCGGCCCGAGACGATAGAGCAGCATGGCTCGGAGCGTCGATTCTGCCGACGTCGACATTTCTGCCTTGTTTGGTGCCGACGCAGGGAGCGCGGCTATTTCTCCCAGGGCCGCCGCGACGGTCGGCGCGAAGCCCCAGTACACGAGGCTTGGGTTTGCTTGCGGTACTTTCGCGTCGTCCGCAAAGGCTTGCACGATGAAAGACGGCTTTATTCGTGCGATCGCGAGCTCGATCTCCGGCGCTTTTCGCGTCAATACCCGGTCGACTTCGTGGAGCCACATGACCGCGCGCATGTCTTCTTTCAGTGCGAGCAGGCGGCCCAACGTGGCGGCGATCTCGAGCACTTCGTTTGTTACAGACGCGCGGTTTGCAAGACCACCTTTGAGCAAAACGTCTCCACGACTCAGCAATGGCTCTGCGGCTCGGGCGTCTTTCAACAGCGCGAGCGCACGGATGGCGCTCACGCGGACGCGCGAATCGGGGTCGGTGACTGCGAACTTTACGAGTGAAACAAACGAGAGCTTGTCTTCGGTCGCGCCGAGCACACGCGCAGCGTTGGCGCGAACGATCGGATCGGCATCCGTGTTCAGGAGTTTTCGTAACTGCTCATTTCCGTCGTTCAGGCGCAGGCGGGCGAGTGTGTTGCCGGCGTCAGCGCGAACGCGCGCGTCTGCGTGAGTGAGGAATTTCGCGATTGCGGGGCCTGCATTTGCCGGCCGCGCGCGGAGGGCGGCTGTCAGACCGAGAGTGGCCATCAGACGATCCGAGAATGCGGCGTCGGTTTTTAGGACCTCAACAATCGCGACGCCGAGTTCGAGTCGCCGTGCGTCCTGTTCTCGTGGTAACGCGCCTGCGATCTTGCCGAGACCTTCAAGCGCGCGTGCACGAACGATCACCGGCTCGTTCGCGTTCTTCAGCACTGCCAACAACGGATCCGCGCCGCTCGCAGCTTCGACTTCGCCGATCGCAAACGCAGCCATCGCGCGCACATCGGTGTCGGCGTCCTGAAGCAAAGCGGCGAGCGCACTCACCGAGTCTTCATCGCCGATCCGCCCCGCCGCCAGCGCGGCTCTTTTGCGAATCGCTGCGTTCGAATGCGAGATTAATTGTTTTAGATCCGTGTCCCACCGTCGCTCGTCCTCGGCTTTCATGATCCGTATCAACAGATCATTCTGGCCCAGCGCCGTAACAGACAGAACGACAACAGCGATCCATCCGATAATGAATCGAGTGATTAAATTGTAGTTAGGCATCAGGCCTTATGTATCAGGCTCTGACACACATGATCAAGTCCGGGGACGTTGGAAACGCGCGTCATCAATCGCGACGTTGTGCCGGATCTCATCGATGGTGATCACCAGCGTGAGGTTGCCGATCATCTGCGTCAGGCTGCAAGGCAAACGAAATCCATCGACGTTGCGCCAGTCGCTGAAGTAGACCTCTGCCTGGATTGGGCCACGCGAACTGGTGCGCGTGAAGTCGCGCTGGACCACGAGTCCGGATTGCGCGTCGAAATATAGTTTCTCCGCCGCGCCGCTGCGGGGCGCAGCTTCAATCATGTAGAGCTCGCGGTCGCCTTCTCTGACTTTGCCGAGCAGCTTCGTCTTCGGATACAGCTCGCTGAGCTTCGCATTGCGGTAAAAATCGGCGACTGCGAGCACGGCGTTTTCCGGCAAACTCGCGCCCTTTGAAGAATTCTCAGTGGAAGTCCAATTAGCGACGCCGTCGAATCCCTGCTTCACGATGCCGATGGGATTGACGTTCATAATCGTCAACCACTTTCCGTTGCTTGTCATATAAAACTCAAACGTGCCGCCGAAACTCAGCCCAGGCACGTCAACCCGGCCCTTGATCACGCGGCTGGTCATGCGGCCCATTGCATTCGCACCGCCCGTAAGTCGCGCGTAGTTCGCCAGTACTGCATCTGCTGTCGGCAGCGGCGCATTGTCGACAAACTTCGGCGCGATCGGCTCAACGACAGTCATCTGCAAACTCGGCGCTTTCTTCGCTGCCGGTTGCTCCGTGGCTTTCGGCGCTTCTGTTACTTGCGTTGCATTCGCGCCTTTCGGCGTGGTGACGTCGCGGCAACGCTGCGCAAACTCGGCCGGCGTCAAACTGCGTCCGTCTCTCCGGAATGGACTCAACTGAACCGGAAACGATCCGGGACCGATAATGAAAAATGACGGATAGCCTTGAATGCCAAACGCTCGGGCCACGTCTTCATCCGCGCGCGTCAACTCGGGATTGATGCGAATCTTCACTACCTCGCGCAGATACTCCCGCATCGGCGCCGTTGGAAAGTACTCGTTCTCGAGCGAGTTGCAGTACGGGCACCAGTCGACGAAGAAATAAACAACGAGCGGGACGTTCTGTTCGCGATGCAACTGCATCGCCTTCTCAAAATTCACGCCGCCTTTCAACCACCCTTCCGGCACTTTTGCAGATGCGGTTGTCGAGAGAATGGTTAGGACGATCGAAAGGATGAGTGTTAAGCGCAGTAAGTTTTTCATGGTGTTGTCACAAACACGGATTGAAACTGCGTGAGGTTTTTTTGGGGCTGGGGATTCAGACGAAAGGTCGGAGTTCTTAAGTACTGTTTGGGGCGGGGTGGACAGGAACGGGGTGGCCACAGTGGACCACCCCGCAAAAACATACTCGCAAACCGAAGCGTTTAGCTGACGACGCTGGAAACGCTCGGAATATCCGCCGCCTTGGCAGCGTCGGCTGCGCGAAGTGGTTGCATCTTCGACGTGTCGAGCGGTTCGTCGACCTTCTTGACGATGTCTTTCTTCGACTTATCCACGGCTGCATTCATTTGCAGCATTTTGCAACTGCCCTCGAATATGGCGCCCTGCTCGATGATCAGCGACGGCGTTTGAATGTTGCCGTTCACTTTCGCGGAGCGACCGAGTTCCAGCCGCTGCGTAGCGATAATGTCGCCATTAATCGTTCCGTGAATCACGGCGACCGCGACTTCAATATTGGCGTCAACTTTACCGTTGTTGCCGACGATCAACGTACCACTCGTCGAACTAACCCGGCCCGACAGGTGGCCGTCCACCCTCATCATCGCCTTGAAGTTCGCTTCACCAGTGACCACCGTACCACCGCCGACGAAACCACTGAGCGTGCCTTCTTTAATATCGCGCGCGAGCGTTTCGCTTTCCGTCATCGCGCCACGGGCTTGCGGCGGCGCGGTTTCGGTTGCCGGTTTTGCTTCAACACCTGTTCCCTGATAGGAGGGGTAGGTTTTGGCAGTGGAATAGTCAGGAACCTCCGGCTTACGGCTGGAGGGGTCGTTATCTTCCTGATCTTTGGGGTTCTTTCCTATCCTGAGCATTAGTTACCTCCGTAATATGGGGGCGCGGATGTTTAGTCACCGGCTGTCGGAACCTTGAAGCAACGAAACGACGCGCTTGCCTTTTTTTCGTGGATTGTTCGCTCGCTTTGGCTGCGAGCGACGAATGATTGACCGCCCAAAAAGCGGGCTAGTCATATTAGACAAACTCGTTAGTCAATGTCTAGTCTTTAGTGATAATTTCCACGAATCCCAGCAGGCCGTCTCGTTATAATTCGGTTACAAAGCTATACTTTGCGCTTCGAGATGCGCACTGAAAACAAAACTCAGACCCGATTACTGCGCCGGATGGGCGAAGCCATTGCCGACTTCGGCATGATTGACGATGGCGACCGGATAATGGTGTGTCTTTCCGGCGGAAAAGACAGCCACACCATGCTCGATTTGCTGCTCGATATTCAACGACGCGCCCCCGTGCGGTTCGACCTGCTCGCGGTGAACCTCGATCAGAAACAGCCAGGGTTTCCCGCTGAAGTGCTGCCCAAATACCTCAGCGAACGTGGTTTGGCGTTTCGCATCGTCGAGCAAGACACGTATTCCATCGTCAAACGCCTCGTACCCGAAGGCAAAACGTTCTGTTCCGTCTGCTCGCGTCTGCGTCGCGGGATCCTCTATAACGTCGCCGTCGAGGAAGGTTGCAACAAGATCGCGCTCGGACATCACGCCGACGACATCATCACGACGCTGCTGCTCAATCTGTTTTATGTTGGCTCGTTGAAGGCGATGCCGCCGAAGCTGGGTTCCAACGACGGTCGCAACACGGTGATTCGTCCAATGGCTTACTGCTCCGAACGCGATATCGCCGAATATGCGGAGCTTCGTCAGTTCCCGATCATTCCGTGTGACTTGTGCGGATCGCAAACGAATCTCAAGCGAGTGAAGATCAAGAACCTGATCGCCGAACTCGAGAAAGACATTCCGCACATTCGAGCCTCGATGCTCAACGCGCTCGGGAACGCGGCGCCGTCGCACTTGTTGGACCACCAGTTGTTCGATTTCAAGAATTTGCTTCACGCCGAGGTGGGCGATATCGAGGCCGAGCTGGAATTGGTGTAATGAAAGCCGCGGTACCAGATTTCAGTGAATTCCCGCCTGGAACTGTAACTGAATACACGACGCTGGTTTGTCTCGCCTGCATCTTCGACATCTTCACTAAACAGATCGGACTCGCACCGCGTTCCGCGTATTCCGAGATCAAACGTTACCTGCCGACTGTCGATGAATTGACCTCGCGCAAAGCGGTGCGTCCGTTTTTCGATAGTGAGGAAAAGCATCCGCGTTGTCCTTACTGCGATGCGGCGAAACGCTGGCACGCTCGGCTCGACACGCACTGTATTGAAGGGGGGAAGACGACCGATGCGCCTCGACGGAAACTGGTTAAGAGTCTCGAAAAGAAGCGCGATCAGTTTGCGGTAATGGAGGTGAAATCTGATCGTCGACGTGCGTTTTTCGATTGGCTCGACACGTTGCGCATCTCGCTCGATCTTAGTGACCCGGAGTGGCTCATTGGGGCGACGAAAGCTTTGCTCGAACGAAGGGAGGCGAAGCAGGATTGGGACGCTACGTTCGAAGGTTTGCGCTCAATTCGGCCGTCAGCGCGGCTGGAAGAGGGTTGGGAACGCGAGGGGACGAGGCTGTTCCTTTCGCCTGCGCTTTATAACGAAAGTTTGCTGGTCCAATACCTGCTCAGCCGCTCGCACGAGCATGGCGGACGCACTCTGGCGGGACGGCTGACGTTGATCGAACTCATCCGTCGCATGCGTCGTGGGGGCTATCTCGAAGCGCACAAGATTTCCGACACGGATCAGTTTGAGATTTTCGAGAAGCTTGTTGACGAGGTGGCGGGCTCCGGCAACGTGAAACTCTACTTCATCGTCGACCGACGCGACTTTCTCGACAAAGTAAAATCCGTGTACGCGGCTTACGCGTGATTACCGCGCGACGCGGTATTTATTAATGAGTTGCTGTAAACCTTTGGTGGATTGGTTGTTGCGGTATTTGTAGTAGTTCGTTAGATCGGGGATTACTTGTTGCATCAGCGACTGGTATTCCTGGCGGCCCACGGCCAGTCCTGCCGCGCGCGCATAAGCATCGATGATCGTGTCCAGCAGCGCGTCGAGTTTCTTCAACGTCTCCTGCTTCTCTTTGCCGTCGGGCATCTTTTCATAGGCTTCCATCTGCTTCACGTAATCCGCATGAACGACTCGCCCAAGCAGCGCGAAGTTCGACGGATCGTCAGGGCGCGCCGTTGTTGCTTTGGTGAGTTGCGCCTTCGCTTGCGCCGTGTCGCCCGTGCCGAGATACAGAATCGCCGTCTGTTGGTACAGTTGGCCCAGGTCGGCGGCAGGTTGGGCGGTCGACAAATCGTCACTCAGCCGCGATCGGTTAGTACTGCCTTCAACCAACGCGATCGCCTTCAACCCGTATTGCAACGCAACCGCCGCATGCTCACGATTTCGCTTGCGGACCTCTTCCGCACCAGCACGCGTCATCTGCACCAGCACATACAGATCATCAGGATTCTTCTCGAGCAGCTCAGCCGCCAACTTGAACGCATCCTTCGGACGGTTGCCCGTAGCGTACGCTTCCAGCGCCACCGGCTTAAGAATCTCTCGTTCTTCATCAGTCGTGAAGATCGCCTGCGCCCGCTCGACGAGCGTGATCGCAACCGCTCCGTTCTGCACCTTCAGAATCTCGGCGGCAACGAGTTCAGCGGCCTTAACACGCGAGTTACTTTTCGGGAACCGGTTAACGAAATCTTCCGCAGCGGCGAGTTTGGTTGTCGGATTCGTCGCCAGCGAGATCGCCGTCAACGCTTCAGCTTCGGTCAGTTGATTTGTCTGCGCGTAGATCACCTGACTACAAAGGACGATCGCGCATAACAATTTCAACGACTTCCGCCACATAAACTAATCGCTCACAGCAATCCTCGCGCGTGCTCGATTACATTGTCGACATTGAATCCCAAATTCTTCAGCGCAACTTCACCCGGCGCTGAAGCACCAAAGCGATCCAAACAAACCACATCGCCCGCTTCGCCAACGTATCGATCCCAACCCTGTCGCACTCCCGCTTCAACCGCCAACCGCGCCTTTACCGACGACGGCAAAACTTCGGCGCGATACTCTTTCGACTCCGCTTCAAACAGTTCCCAGCACGGCATGGAAACGACGCGCGTCGGAACGCCTTCCGCCTGAAGTTTCTCGCGCGCGTCGAGCGCGAGTGAAACTTCCGATCCGGTGCCGATGAGAATCAGTTTTGGAGTGGCCGCCGCACCTTCAGCAGTCGCAGCTTCAGCGAGAACGTAAGCGCCGCGTCTCAAACCTTCTGCAGCCGCAAACTTTTGACGATCGATCACCGGCACCTTCTGCCGCGTCAGCGCCAACGCAGTCGGCGCATTGCGTCGCAGGATCGCGATGCGCCACGCTTCGCTGACCTCCGCCGGATCCGCCGGTCGAATCACAAACAGATGCGGTATCGCGCGTAACGCTGCGAGATGCTCGATCGGCTGGTGTGTTGGACCGTCCTCGCCAAGCCCGACCGAGTCGTGCGTGAAAACGTAAATGACCTGCACCTCCGATAGCGCCGCCAACCTGATCGCCGGACGCATGTAATCCGAGAAAGTCATGAACGTTCCGCCAAACGGAATTAAACCGCCGTTCAGCGAAATACCGGTCAACGCCGAGCCCATCGCATGCTCGCGCACGCCGAAGTGGATAATGCGTCCGTCGTAGTTGCCTGCCGCAAAACTATGGCTGGATTTGATGTCGGTGTTGTTCGAAACGCCGAGATCTGCCGACCCACCGATGAGCATCGGCATCACCGGCGCAAGCGCCTTGATGACTTCACCGCTGGCGACACGCGTCGCTACGGACTTGCCATCTTCAAACTTCGGTAAGTGATCCTCCCAACCTTCGGGGAGATCGCCACTCATCGTCTGCTGAAAAACCTTGCCCTCTTCCGGATGTGCCTCCCCGTATTTCCGGACCAGATCGCGCCACTCGTTCTCCAGCTTCTCTCCACGTTCAACCGCTTCTCGAAAATGGGCCAACGCCTCGTCC
>JAICGQ010000171.1 GCA_025923035.1 Pyrinomonadaceae bacterium
CGAAGCACATGTCGACCGTAAACAGTTGAAGGATTTTCCCGAACAGGTAGGCGACTGGCGTCGCGCGCGGCCCGACCAGGTGCTCGACAATGCGACGCTTTCAGTGCTGCGCGCCAGTGATTATCTGCTGCGCGAGTATCGCACTGCGGATGGCCGGACCGCGGGTTTCTACGTCGGCTATTACGCGAGCCAGCGCGAAGGTGCGACGTATCACAGCCCGTTGAACTGTTTACCCGGCAGCGGTTGGACCTTGAGCGAACCTGGGAAAGCAATGATCCAGTTGCCCGATGGTTCGCAGTTCGCCGCTAACAAGTACGTAATAGCAAACGGTGAATATAAAAGCCTGATGCTCTACTGGTATCACGGTCGCGGGCGGACGGTCGCGAGTGAGTACTGGGGGAAAGTTTATACCGTGATCGACAGCGTACGCTTGCGACGGTCCGATGGCGCTATGGTCAGAGTTACCGTGCCCGTTGGTGATTCGGATGATTCGGAGGACGTTGCGCTCCGGTCGGCACTGGATCTGGCCGCCACGACAGTCGCGGCATTGCCGGAATTTGTCCCCAATTGATCGGAAGCTGATTGGAATTGTCCGTTTAGCAATAAATGAAGTGGCTGACGCAGCTTTGGCAATTGCCCGTCAAAGATGAATCGGCCCGAGAACAAGGATTTGCTGCTCGAATGAGCCGCAAACTACTACGGAGTAGAACATAAATGAAAAATGAGTGCTGCGGTTTCCGCTATCCCCGGATTCTTCTATACATCCTACTGGCCGCTGTTGTTGCCGTAAGCGGTTGCTCTAATCCCGAAAAAGCCAAGGCTGACCATCTCGAACGCGGCGAAGCCTACCTGAAAGATCTGAAATACACGGAGGCCTCGCTCGAGTTTCGCAATGCCATCCAGATCGACGAGAAGTCCGCTCCGGCACACTGGGGACTCGCCCGCGCCTACGAAGGCTTACAGCGTCTGCCGGAAATGATCACCGAGCTCCAGAAGACGCTGGAGCACGACAAGACCCATCTCGATGCGCGCGTAAAACTCGGCAATTATTACCTTGCGGCAAGCACCGGCTATCCGCAATTACTTACCGAAGCCGACCGTCTCGCCAAAGAGACTCTCGAACGCGACCCGAACCACATCGAAGGCCACATCCTGATGAGCAGCGTGTTCTATGCTCAGAAGGACAAGGAAAAAGCGTTTGCCGAACTGAATCGCGCCATCGAATTGAACCCGCAGCGAGTGGAGTCGTACCTGAGCCTCGCGCGCTTTTACATCATCACCACCGAGCGCGACAAAGCGGAAGAAACGTATAAGAAAGCGATTTCAATCGGCGCCAACTCGCCATTGGCCCACAGCGAGTACGGCAAGTTTCTCGTCCAAAGCAACCGCATCGGCGAAGCTGAAGCAGAGTTGAACAAGGCGGTCGAAGTTGGACCAAACGATCGCAACGCCCGCTTCGTTCTCGCCAGCTTCTATCTCGTCCAAAAGCAGTTGGACAAAGCAGAGGCAGCGTTCAAGGCATTGGCCGGACTCGACGGTGACAAACCCGAAAGCCAGGTCGTACTCGCCGACTTCTATTCCACAGTCGGCCGCCTGGACGAAGCCGTCAAGATCTATCAGGACGCACTCGCAAAGTCGCCCGACTTCATGCAGGGCCGTTATCGCCTCGCGGAACTTCTGTTAGCGCGTGGCGACAAACAGGGTGCCAACGGGCAGATCGATGAAGCGCTGAAGAAGGACGCCCACGATCGGCAAGCGCTCCTGTTGCGCGCTCGCATTCGCGCTCAGGGCGGACAGGCAGAGGAACTGAAAGCGGCGATCGAAGATCTCAAAGACGTTTTGCGTCAGGAACCAAACTCCCGCCTTGGTTTGTATTTCATGGCCCAGGCAAACTTCGGTTTAGGACTCACCGATCAGGCACGCGCGTTCGCCGGTGAACTGGAGAAGAATTATCCCGACTACCTGCCGGCGAAGTTGATGCAGATACAGCTCACGCTCTTCAACGCCGATCCGGCCAGTCAGAAAGCTGCGATAACTCTCGCTAACGATCTGCTTGCTCGTTTGAACAGGACCGCACCCGACCGCGAAAACACGCCGCAGGTGCTCGGCGAGATCCAGGAGAAGGCCTTGCTGGCGCGCGGCACCGCGCAAATGCAGTTGAAGAACCTTGCCGCAGCGCGTCAGGACTTCGAAATGGCTCGGCAGATCGCTCCGAAGGATCCGGGCGTTTACAACAGTCTCGCGATGGTTGCCCTCGAAGAGAACAAACAGGAAGAGGCACTCGCGGCGTTCGATCAGGCACTGCAAGTTGATGCCACGAACTTCGCTGCCTTGAACGGCCTGCTCACGGTCCACGCCCGAATGGGCCAGCTCGACAAGGGACAGGCCCGACTCGATCAACTGATCGCGTCGTATCCGAACAGCGCGACGCTGCATTACTTCCGCGGTCACGTCTATCGCCTGCAAAACAACATTCAGGCGGCCGAAGCAGAATTTCGCAAGTCGCTGGAAATCGATTCCGGTTACGTCGCGAGTTACTCCGCGCTCGGCGAGATGTTCATCAACATGAAGCAGGAAGATCGCGCGATTGCGGAGTATCAGAAGATCCTTTCGGTCAAACCGGACAACGCGACGGTCTACACCTTGATCGGCATGCTCGAAGATTCGCGTAAGAATTACGACGCAGCCGCCGACAACTATCGCAAGGCCCTTGAAAAAGATCCAAACTCGGTGATCGCCGCCAACAACCTGGCGTGGCTCTATGCAGTGACAGGCAAAGGCAATCTCGACGAAGCGCTGCGCTTGGCCCAGGGTGTCGTGCAGCGAAACCCGAACATCGCCGGATTCGTCGACACGCTCGGATGGGTCTACTACAAGAAGAACCTCCCTGACCTGGCGATCGATCAGTTACAGAAAGCAGTCTCGCTCGACGAAGCAGCCGCGCGCGCTGCCAAGAGCTCTCCCAGTGCGACTTATCAATACCATCTCGGAATGGCTTTGAAAGAAAAGGGCGACAAGGACGGTTCGCGCCGCGCGTTGGAAGCATCGCTGCGGCTCGGCGAACAGAAGCCCTTTGCGTACGCAGACGACGCGCGAAAAGCGCTCGCGGGTTTGTAAACAGTTTGTAGTGAATGCGCCGCGAGAATGGGCCAACAGCCTGGAACGCGGAATAGTGAAGCAGATGAGGAGTGCGATATGAGCGCTGAATTTCGACAACGGACCCCGGCGGAATACCTGAAGATCCTGCGGCGACGCAAGTGGTTGATCATTCTTCCGGTGATTGCGGTAACGGTGGCCGCCAGCTACGTGATTTACAAGCTGCCCGACGTATACAAGTCGAGCACGCTCATCGTCGTCAAGCCTTCGACGCTGCCACAGTCAGTGGTCTCGATGAGCACCGAAGACGCGCTTACGCGGCAGTTGGCGGGCATCACGCAGGTCGTCACCAGCCGCAGCTCGCTCGAGCCGCTGATCGAGAAATACGAGCTTTACCAGTTGGAACGCCGGCGCGGTGAGCCGATGGAAGCGATCTTTTCGATGATCAATAAGGACATCCAGGTCGACGTCAACACCACGCGTAACGACATCACCAACGGTTTCGACATCAGCTTCCGTTATCGCGATCCGCGCATCGCGCAGGCAGTCACGACCGAACTCGCCGGCAAATACATCGGCGTGCAGCAGGCGGAGCAGTTGAACGCCGCCCAGGCCGCGCTCGGATTCATCAACAACCAGGTCGAAATCACCAAAACAGAACTCGACGCGATCGATGCCAAGCGCCTGAAGTTCATGCAGGAGAACCTGCTCAATCTGCCGTCGCAGAACGGTTCACTGCTTGGTCAGTTAGCGGGATTGCGAAACCAGCAAACAGCGCTGATCTCGGAAATCGGCCGGCTTCAGGATCGACGTTCATCGCTGTCGTCGCAGTTATCGCTCGTCCAGAAGCAAGTCGAGCAAATGATGGACGATGCGGCGATGGATCTGACGGATCCAAAAACGACTCCTTCCTGGGTCGAGTTAGTGAAGAGAAAAGCCGACCTTCAGGGCGAGCTGCAACGTCTGAAAACTGAGTACAAAGCGAAGCACCCTGACGTGATCGCGAAAGAAGCCCAGATCAAATCGGTCGATGAGCAAATGGACCTGATGCTTGCCGACTGGAAGGCGCGCATCGAAGAGCGACGGAAGAAACTCGAAAACCGTCCCGACCTCCAGATCAACGCGATGAAGCTCGACATCAGAAACGTCGACAGCGAAATCGCGCGACAACAGAAAACACTGACGGAAGTCGAAGCTTCGATCAAAAACATGTCGGATCGCATCAACAGCGTGCCGGGCGCAGAAGTCGCCCTCACCGCTTTGGACCGCGAGTACGAAACGAAGAAAACTGCTTACGACAAGTTGCTGGACGAACAGCAGAAGATCGGCCTGAACGCGCAAGCCGCGCAACAACAGCAGGCGCAGGGTATCGAAGTAATCGATCCCGCGAACCTTCCCTCGAAACCAGTCGCGCCGAAGAGGTTGATGCTGATCGCAATGGCCGTCGGTGGGGGACTGGCACTTGGACTCCTGCTCGCGGGCATCTTCGAAATACCGCTACTGATGACGATTCAAACCACCGAAGACGCGCGTCATTACACCGGACTGCCGGTGCTGATCGCTGTGCCTGAACTGCTCACTCCCCAGGAAGCACGTGCGTTACCACGGCGGCGCAGACTTCTGCTGGCAGCCGGTGTCGTGGCAACGATTGTGAGTATTCCGCTGTTGGCGCTGGCGCTGCGGCTGAGTCATGTTTTCGAATTCCTGATGCAAGGATCAGGTCGCGCCTGATTTGGGCGCGCGGTTTTTAACCGCACTGGAGGTTTAAAAGAGTGTACGCAGAATTCTATGGATTAAAAGAGTTGCCCTTCGCGCTAACTCCCGATCCGCGCTTTATCTACTTCACGCCGTCGCACACCGAAGTGATGGCCAATCTCCACTACGGAATCGAGAGTGGTAAAGGCCTCGTGGTGGTGACGGGTGAGGTAGGGACCGGAAAGACGACCATCCTGCGCTGGATGATGCAGCGGCTCGATCGCACGGTCCTCGTCGCTTACATCTTCAACCCGCGGTTGTCGGTGCCGGAGTTTTACCAGCACGTCGCGACTTTGCTCGACGTGCAGAAGTGGGAAACGAAATCTGAGTTGTTGCTGGAGTTGGGCCGAGCGCTCGAGTCGCGTCACTCACGCGGACTGCGCACGGTGCTGATCGTCGACGAGGCGCAGGGCCTGTCGCCGCACGTGCTCGAAGAGATTCGTTTGCTTTCAAATTTCGAGTCGAACACCGCGAAACAGTTGCAGATAATTTTGACGGGCCAACCCGAGTTGCGCGAAGTTTTGAACAATCCCGACCTGCGTCAGCTCAAACAGCGCATCGCGCTGCGTTGCGTGATCAAAGCGTTGCCGAACGTTGAAGAAACCGATCGTTACATCATCTCGCGACTGCTCGTCGCGGGCGCGGAACGTACCGACATCTTCTCGCCATCAGCCGTCGACTACATCTTCCGCTGTTCGGAAGGTATTCCACGCAACATTAACAATCTTTGCGACAACGCGCTGCTGGCCGGTTACGCCGCGGGCGAAACAGTGATCAGCCGCTCGATCATCGAGGAAGTTGCCGAAACGTTCGACATGCTGCCGCGCATGAGCTCGGCAATGAAGCCGGACGGCGAACGTGAAGCGCCGGCGAATGCTTTTACTTCAACGGGTCGAGCCGAGTTATGGGCCGCGGGTACAGCCGCGAAAGAGAACGATCAGGAAAACGTTAGACCGATCCCTATTGAATCAACTTAGTGACCTGCCCGAAGTAATGGTTACGAGTTTGAGAGGTGAAGAATGGGAAGAGTATTTGATGCGATAAGGAAGTCGAGCGCCCCGAACGAAAACGGTAAAGCGCCGAAACGAGAATCAAGAGAAAACGAGCGCCGTAACGAAGCGCCGCGGATTTCCTCTCCGCTGCCTTCCGCCCGCGATATCGAAGAGCAGCTTTTTGCCGGCTCGACGATCATGACCATCTCGGGCGAAACGGCGCCAGGCTCAGCGTCCTCTGCGCACACGACGGATGTACCCGACGGGTCGGCACTCCCCGGCGGAATTGCTTCGCGTGATGCTGGGGCAACTTTGGACGCTGCCGGTGCGACGCGCGCCGGAGGATTTGTCAGCTATGACATTTCTCCTGCGCGCGTCGAACCACATCTCGTCGCGGTCAGCCAACCGCGTTCGGCTTACTGCGAACTGTTTCGCTCACTGCGCACGCGCATCCTGCAAGCCGGTGAGCGTTCGCAGATGCGTTCGCTGGTTGTCACCAGCGCCGGTATCGCCGAAGGCAAAACGCTGACTGCACTCAACCTTGGTTGGCTGCTCGCGCAGACCGAAGGCGTGCGCGCTCTCGTGATCGACAGCGACCTCCGACGCCCGTGCGCCACCGACTATTTCGGCATCGATGCTCGCGAAGGACTGTCCGAAGTGCTCGGCGACAAGCTTCGTTTGGAAGATGCGATCGTGCGTCTCGATCCGGCGGGTCTCCACCTCTTACCCGGCGGAAAACCGAGGGACGACGTTGCCGAGTTGCTTTCCGGTCCAACTTACGAGCGCGTGCTCGCGCAAGCGCGACGCATGTTCGACTACATCATTATCGATGCGCCGCCGCTCGGCATCTTTACCGACGCCAACATGCTGATGTCGCGCGCTGACGGCGCGATGCTGGTCGTCCGCGCCGGCAAGACGCGCTACTCGCTCGTCGACAAACTGCTCGAACAGATTCCGCGCGAGAAGCTCCTGGGTGTGGTCCTTAACCGAGCTGAAGAACAGCCCGATTCGACCAATTACTACTACCAGTATCGCTATCAGAATCGCGAACCACTCAATGGTTCGAACCAGAAATCAATACCGCCGACACACCGCGAAGAGGAGGTTGCGGTCGCAAATTGAGAGTCCTGCGTCTAAATGGACGAACGGTTCTGCTGCTCTTCGCCGAGGCAATTTTGGTCTTCGGTTCGATCGTCGGCGCCGTTTACCTGCGCGTTGGAGTTGACGACGCCAAGTTCGAACTCATCGATAGATATGGCCTGTGGAAAGCCGGCCTGGCGACCTTCTTCTGTCTCGCTGGTTTCTATCTCTTCGATTTGTACGACTTTATCGTCATGCACGATCGGCGCGAGCTCGTACTGCGGTTGGTCCAGGCGCTCGGTCTCGCCTGGATTGCGCTGGCGCTCTGTTTCTATTTCTATCCCGGCCTGATGTTGGGCCGCAGCGTTTCGCTGATCGCCTTGCCGCTGGCGCTCGCGTTGATGGTCGGCTGGCGAGTTTCGATTCACTGGTTTTTGGGCCACCCGGACTTCGGCGAGCGCATCCTTATCGTCGGTTCCGGAAATTCGGCAATCGAGATTGCGCGTGAGGTTTTGAGCCGGCCGGATGCGGGTTATCGCATCGTCGGTTTTGTCGGCAACGACGCTGAACAGTTGGGCAAGAGTTTGATTAACCCGCGCGTGATCGGACTGACCGAGCATCTCAATGACGTTGTTAAAAGCGCGCACGTCGATCGGATCGTCGTCGCCATGGGCGAACGGCGCGGCCAGTTCCCGACGGACAAACTTTTGCAACTGAGTCTCGCCGGGCACGTTTCAATCGAGGAAGGCGCGGCGTTTTACGAACGCATCACCGGACGCGTCTCGCTAGCGATGGTGCGCCCGTCGTGGTTGATCTTTACGGGGCCGGGACGCAAAGCGAAGTACGCTTCGGTTTCACGCAGCATTGTCCATCGCGCCGCGGCGCTCGTCGGCGCGCTGCTCTCGCTGCCGATCGTGATTGTGACAGCGATTCTGATCAAGCTCGACTCGCGTGGGCCGGTCTTTTACAAGCAGGAGCGAGTGGGCAAGAACGGACGGCCGTTCACGTTAATCAAGTTTCGTTCGATGAGAACTGACGCTGAAGCAGACGGTCCGGTGTGGGCCAGCAAAGGCGACGATCGCACGACGCGCGTCGGTCGCGTCATGCGCAAGATACGCGTGGACGAGATTCCGCAGTTCTGGAACATCCTGCGCGGCGAGATGAGTTTCGTCGGTCCGCGTCCCGAGCGTCCGCACTTCGTGGCCCAACTGGCCCAGGAGATTCCGTACTACGAACAGCGCCACCTGATCGCGCCGGGATTAACCGGCTGGGCGCAAATCAAGTACCCGTACGGCGCCTCGATCGAAGACGCGCGACAGAAGCTTCAGTACGACCTTTTCTACATCAAGAACCACAGTTTGGTATTTGATGCCCTCATCTTGTTTGAGACGGTCAAGATCATTTTGTTTGGGCGCGGCGCCCAATGATTTCCGGAGTTTTCCGGGTTGGAGGTTGAGATGACGAAGAACAACACACTAATGGCCCTGGCGATTGCCGCACTGCTTACGACGTCGACGAACGTGTTCGCACAGGAGCAAAACGATCCGCAGAAGCAAAGACCGCGGACGACGACGGCCACGCAGGACAAGACCAGGAAGCCCGTCGACGGCGATCGGCTCGAGCCCGACGATACGTCGAAGAAGCCGTCTGACGTGCCGAATGAGATGGTCGCCAATCGTCAGGAAAAAATGTCTGAAGAGGAAGCGGAGATCAATCCGTATTACAACAACTTCTTCCAGACTTACCGGCTGGGCCCCGAAGACGTTATCTCGGTCGAAGTGTTCAACCAGGACAGATACACGCGCCGGAACATCACGATTCCGCCCAATGGCCGCCTTTCGTTGCAACTGATTCCCGGCGGTGTTTTCGTCAACGGCAAAACCACTGAAGAAGTGGCCCGCCTGATCGAAAAACAATACGACGAATACATCATCGAGCCGCAGGTGACAGTGATTCTGGAAAAGGCAGCGTCGTATCGCTACAGCATTCTCGGAGACGTGGCCCAACCCGGCGTTCGTCTCATGAACCGCCGCATGACGGTTACTGAAGCGATCGCGGAAGCGGGCGGCGTGTTGACTACCGGCGACCGGAGCAAGGTCACCGTGCTGCGGCGAAACGCCGATGGCCAGGTTTTCCCGCAAGTCGTCAACGTCTCGGCGATTTACAAAGGCAAGGAACTCGACAACTTCTATCTCGCGCCTGGCGATCAGGTTTTCGTTCCCGGCAACAAGTTCAAGACGTTCGGCAAGATCATGAGTCTGGCCAATGTTGCCAGCTTTGCCCGGATCTTCACTGGTGGCTGGTAGAACCAACAAATGCGACGAATTGCTGTTATCTCGATTGCGATCGTTTTATCTGTCGTCGCAGCAATCGGTCAAACAGGGGCCCGGAACAGTTCGGGCTCCTGGGTCCGCCAGAAAGCCGGGACGATGGCCTGGCTGCGTTCAGTTTTCTTTCTCGATCACAATCGCGGTTGGGCCGTCGGCAGCAAGGGAACACTGCTGAAAACAGACGACGGCGGCCTGAACTGGAAACCACACACCGCGCCGACCACCGCCATTGTCCGCGACATCTTCTTTCTCGATGAACAAACCGGCTGGCTCGTTTGCGAAGTAAACATCTACGACCTCAAGACCAAGGAACAACCTCGCGCCTTTCTCATGAAGACCGCCGATGGTGGTGAGAATTGGACACGCGTCGATTTGGAAGGAATCGACGTGGATTCTGTCCTGGTGCGCGCAGTGTTCAGTCGCGGCGGACGCGGTTGGGCCTTCGGTGAGCACGGTTTGATCTACACGACGCGCGATTCCGGCGAGACGTGGACGCCTCTGTCTTCGCCGACCCGGCGCTTGCTGTTGGGCGGCTTCTTTTTCGACAACGATCGCGGTTGGATCGTCGGCGCGGGAGCTACGATCATTCAGACCGCCGACGGCGGCGAAACGTGGTACCAGTCACGCCTGCCGGAAGTCGAGAAGACAGTGAGGTTTACGGCCGCGTGGTTTGTCGATAATCGGATGGGTTGGGCCGTCGGTAGCGGCGGCACCGTCTATCACACGACGAACGGTGGCCGTACCTGGCAGAAACAGGAGTCGGGCGTCTACACCGATTTGCTGGACGTGAAATTTGTCGATGCGCGCGAAGGTTGGGCGGTCGGCGCCGAGGGCACAATCATTCATACCGTCGACGGCGGCGCGCATTGGACCAGCGAACGC
>JAICGQ010000172.1 GCA_025923035.1 Pyrinomonadaceae bacterium
ACCTGCATCCGGCAAAGATCAACCGCGACGCCGTTCGTTACCCGTTTACGTGGGGTATGGGCGGCATCACGTTTTATCTCTTTATCGTGCTGACGTTTACGGGCGTCCTCTTAATGTTTTACTACCACCCGACAAAAGCCGACGCCTTCCGCGACATTCTTTATCTCGAGCACGACGTACCTTTCGGAAAACTGTTGCGAAACATGCATCGCTGGGCGGCGCACCTGATGGTGATCACCACCTGGCTGCACATGTTTCGCGTGGTTTTGACGGGATCGTACAAGCGCCCGCGCGAGTTTAACTGGTGCGTCGGCGTCGTGTTGCTCGTGTTGACGCTGCTGCTTTCGTTTACGGGTTACCTGCTGCCGGACGATCAGCTCGGTTTCTGGGCGGTCACAGTCGGAACCAACATGGCGCGCGCAACTCCGATGCTGGGTCACGATGGTCCTTTCGGTCCACAGCTCGGCATGACGGCTTATAACGACGTGCGTTTCGGTCTGCTCGGCGGTTCGATCGTGGACGCAAATGCATTGTTGCGTTCCTACATCTGGCACTGCATCGGCATTCCGCTGGTGGCGTCGATCTTTATGGCGGTCCACTTCTGGCGTATTCGAAAAGATGGCGGCATCTCGGGACCGGCGCCGGTCATGCTCGAATCCGAGATGAAGGCAGTCACCAAGAAGAAGACATAGTCGCAAAATGCGCAAAAGTTGATGAAAAGATTCATTAACAAATGGACGATTTGGGGCGCGCTTATTGTGATCGCCGGTCTGTGGGCGCTCACCGTTCACGACTGGCATCAGCTCTGGAAGATATCGTCGGCGCCTGACAACGTGCCGATCGTGGCGATGCTGTTTCTGGTTCCGTTCTTCACGTGGATGGGAATCAAGCAAGCTGTCGCGAACGACCGTCTCATCGACGAACTCGAGAAAGATCCGAAAGCGGCGAAGTCGCACCACCGGAAAGTCGAGCCGTGGCGGCCGGGATGGGCGCGTGAGATTCACGTTTGGCCATACCTCGTGCGCGTCGAGTTTCTGGCGACGGTGATCGTAACGGTTATTCTGTTCGTCTGGTCGATCACGCTGAACGCGCCGCTGGAAGAACCCGCTAATCCGAACCTGACGATGAATCCGTCGAAGGCGCCGTGGTACTTCCTTGGTCTTCAGGAGATGCTCGTCTACTTCGATCCGTGGATCGCCGGCGTCGTGATGCCGTCGATCATCATGGTCGGATTGATGGTGTTTCCGTACGTCGATTCGAATCCACTGGGAAACGGCTACTACACGCTGAGACAACGACGCTTTGCGCTGTGGATGTTTGGCGCCGGCTTCCTGCAATGGATCATTTTGATCGTGATCGGAACATTTATTCGTGGACCGGGCTGGATTTGGTTCTGGCCCGGACAAACCTGGGACCACAACGCAGTCGTGTTTGATAAGAACGTCGACTTGCACGACATGATCGCCCTAAGCACCTTCGGGAAGGCTCTGGGCTTAGCTCCGCTTCTGACAAGCACGGTGGGCAAGATCATCTTCGGCGCGATCGTGGTCGGCGGTTTTTATATCGTCGGCGCATTGTTCTTCCACTGGCTGATGACCGTCGACTTCAAGAAGATCAGGTTCCGCCGTCCTTTTAAAGAGAATCTGTTTCCGAAGAATGAGTTTGAGCAGAAGTTGCTCGCACGCACGAGTTTGCTTCAATACGTAACGTTCCAGTTTTTCGCAATCAGTGTGTTGTTGGCGTTGCCGGTCAAGCTGATTCTGCGATTGGCGTTGACCATCAAGTATGTGTGGGTAACTCCCTGGTTCAACATTTAAAGGGCGGCGGCAAGGCTAGGCCATGCCGCACATCCGGCGGCATAGCTGAAGCGAATTACGCAAAGAGTTCTAGGCAAAACATTCGGAGGATGATCTAGTGGCGGATTCACCGGCACCTGGCGAATCGTTAGCCAGGAGGGAACCAGAGTTACCTCAGGAAGATCCTATCGTTAGTCGTTCGACCAGCGGCTGGATGCTCGCCTGCGCGCTGCTGATGACGATCTCGATCGCCTGGGCGCTTTACGACGAAGCGTTTGGTCAGCGGCCGTGGAAGTCGATGCAACGCGAGTTCGTCAGCCGCTACACCCGCTATCTCGACAGCATCAGATCCAAATCCGGCCAGACGGAAAAAGAGGTCAGAGAAACTCCGGAGTTCCAACAACTCGAAGACGACTTCAATGCCGCCAAGGCAGAGGCCGACCCGCGAGTAAAAGAGATCGACGCCACTGTTGAGAGCGTCCAACGGAAACTGGACGCCATCACCGAGCCCTTCCAAAACCAGCGCGGCCGCCTGACGGTCATCAATTACAACATCGAGACCCACGAGGGTTCCGCTAAGAAAAAATACGAAGACCAGGCGAAAGCGAAGCGCGAGGAAGCGATCACGGTCGAAATGCCGTCCGACGACGGCCAACAGGTCCAGGAACAAAAGTACAACTACGCCGAGCTCGAAAAGATGTACGACGATCTGCGCGAGGAGAAGGCCAGAAACCTCGGCGAGAAGGCCGAGTTGCTCAAAAAGCCGGCCGAGTTGGCGAAGAAACGCGACGACTACCTGCGCAATCATCTCATCGGCGTATCGCCGGCCACGATTGATGGTCTAAAAGCCAAAGTCGCGCAGTACGACTATTCGATCCTTGGTCACCAGATCAGCGTCGGTGCTTACGACATCGTCGATCGTTGCGAGGTCTGTCACGCCGGCATTCGCGAACCAGTCGACATGACTGCCGCCGATCTCGGGCCCGGTGGACCAAATTCACAACCGGATGCGCTCGCGCGTGCGTTTGTCAGCCACCCCGATCGCGAAGTGCTTCAGATCCACAGTCCGGACAAGTTCGGCTGCGCGAGTTGTCACTGGGGCAACGGCCGCGCAACAACCAGCGAGACCAAAGGTCACGGACGTCATCGTTTCTGGCTGTGGCCCATGTTCGAAAAAGAGAACACCGAAGCCGGATGCCAGCAATGTCACGCACGCGACCGCGTCACGCAGGGCGCCGACACGTTGAATCTCGGACGCGATCTCTTCGCCGAGCGCGGCTGCATGGGTTGTCATCGTTACGAAGGTTTCGATCGCGAAACCGATTCGCTGGCCAGTACGCGCGCACTGATCGGTCAACTTCAGGACGCGATCACGGCGAACGAAAAACAGATTCGCACTGACACGCAGCGGTCCGGTGAAGTCGAAGACAACGAAGAGGCGCAGAGACTTTTAGCCAACGCCGACAGTATCCGCGTCACGAACAGTCTGCTCGCCGCACGTGTCGATCAGTTAAACCTGCAAGCGAAGTACATGATGCAGGACCAGAAGAAGGTTGGCCCAAACCTGAAAGACGTGCGCGTGAAGTTGCGCAAGGAGTGGGTGCCGCTCTGGTTGGAAGACCCGCAGGGATTCCGGCCCGGAACCAAGATGCCGAAGTTCTGGCGCTTCGCGAAGCATGAAGGCGAAGGTCAGGACATGCGCGACAAGGACGCTGCAGATCAAATCAAAGCGATCTCCGCGTACCTCTGGCAGGACAGTTTCACAAACACTCTGCCCACGCAGCCTCGCGGCAACGCCGGGCACGGCAAAGAGTTGTTTGAGACTCGCGGCTGTATGGCCTGTCACTCGGTCGGCGACGGCGACAGCGCGGTCGGCGGACATTTCGCTGCGAACCTCCAGCGCGTCGGCGAAAAGGCGAATTTCGATTACATCGTTCGCTGGATCTACAACCCGCGCGATCGTGTCGCTCCGTATTGCCCGAAAGAAAAACGCGACCTGACTCCCGAAGACTACGCGAAGAAAAACCTGCCGTACATTTTTGACACCGAACTGCATTCACGCTGTCCGAATGACGGCGCGGAGTTGCAGGTGCAGAACATGACGGTGATGCCAAACTTCCGTCTCTCCGAAGCCGACGCGCGCGACATCGCCACGTACCTGTTCTCGCTTTCATCGCCGCCGAGTTATGCCGACGCCTCTTTCATGGACGATCCGAACCTGAAAGCGAAAGGCCACCTGCTGATCAAGCAATACGGCTGCGCCGGTTGTCACGAAATCAAAGGCTTCGAAGAAGAACAGCGCATCGGTAAAGAGCTGACCGTCGAAGGCGCGACGCCGATCGAGCGTTTGGACTTCGCGCTGCAAACGCATGCCGCCGAGCAGGGCCACGACCCATTACATCTCCGTAAAGACCAACCGGAAAAACCGTGGTACAACCACAAGGGCTTCTTTGAAAGGAAGATCAAACAGCCGTCGATCTACGACGTCGGCAAGGAGAAGGACGCGAAAGACAAACTGCGGATGCCGCAGCCTTACCTGACCGATGAATGGCGCGTGGCGCTGACGACGTTCCTGCTCGGCAGCGTCGGTGAGGAAGGCGCAAACGTTCCGCGCACCCTTTTCTACACGCCACAGGACCAGCGCCGTCAAGACATTCAGAATGGCTGGTGGGTGATCAAGAAGTACAACTGCCAGGGATGTCACCAGCTACAGGTGGGCCAGAAATCAGTGGTCCAGGACCTGCCGTTCTACAAGACGCCTGAAGGAAAAGATCTGTTGCCGCCTCGATTGACGAGTGAAGGCGCACGCGTCGATCCGGCATGGCTGTTGAAGTTCCTGCACGATCCGTCGTTGAGCGGAGCGAAGACGCCGGGACAGCAACAGCAGATCAACGCACTGTCACAGCAGATACAGCAGAGTGCGACTCAGTCATCTGCGCAGACAGGCGCAGGCGCTCAACCATCTGCGTCACCGCAAGCGAGTCCGGCAAACGGCGCCGCGAACCAGACGGTACGGTTCCATCCGCAACCCGGTCTGGATCGCAACGGCGTGCGACCGTATCTGCAGTTCCGGATGCCGACGTTCAACTTCTCGCCGAACGAGTTGCAGATCCTGGTGCGGTTCTTCATGGCCATGTCAGGTCAGCAGGATCCGTACATCAAGGAACCGATGCCGCCTTTGACGGAGCAGGAAAAGGTCACAGCGCGACAGATGTTCACCTCGGGAACGCCGTGCTTGAAGTGTCACATCACCGGCGACGCCGCCCACGACGCGAAAGCGATCGCGCCCAACTTCCTGATCGCGGGTGAACGGCTTAAACCTGATTGGACGTTCCGTTGGCTGCTCGATCCGGCGCAGATTAGTCCCGGCACGGCGATGCCGAGCGGCCTGTTCAAGAAGGAGGGTGAACGGTGGGTAGTAAACCTGCCGAACCCGCCGGCGAGTGCGAACAATTATCACCAGGATCACGCGAAGTTGCTCGTGCGTTACATGTTTCTCATGACGCCGGAAGAGCAGCGGGCACTGTCGGCCACCAGTCCGGCAGAATCCGCCGCTCCCGCAGCGACAACGCAAAACCACGCGCGGGCAAAGCGACGCAGATCCAGCCAGCATCACGGGCGACATCGCGGCCGGGCCGCCCTGGGCCGTGACGCTGCGCGCGCCTTGAGCGCCAGGTAAGTTTGCAGGTTTTTCGAGATTGCAGGTTACGAACGCGTATTTTCAGGGTTGTGGTGCGTTCCGCTTTCATGCGGCTTCCGTGCTACATTTAACGCGAAAGTCATCTTAGTTTGGAGGAATTGATCATGAATAAGCAGACAAAGGTCTGGCTTGTGTTAGCGATTGCATTATCTCTGCTCGCGCTGGGCTCTGCCTGTGGAAGTAAAGAATCCGGAACCAATGAGAGTAACAGCACCAGTGACGCCGGCGCGGCGCCGTACAGCGGTCCAACCGGCACGATCGCCGGAGTAATCAGTTTTGAAGGAACGCCGCCGGCGCCGACGAAGATCGACACCTCGGCCGACGCCGCTTGCGGAAAAGCCAATCCGAACCTGTCGACCGATCACACGATCGTGACCGACGGTAAACTCGCCAACGTCTTCGTCTATATCAAGGAAGGCAGCGTCGATGGCGGCAAGAAGGTCGGCGACTACGCATGGTCAACTCCGACAACCGCCGTTCAGCTCGATCAGAAGGGTTGCCACTACAGCCCGCACGTGCTCGGCGTCCAGACCAACCAGAAGATCAGCATCACGAACAGCGATCAAACCCAACACAACATTCATCCATCTCCGAAGAACAACCCGGAATGGAACCAGACGCAGGCTAACGGCGCACCGCCAATCGAGAAGAGTTTTGCTCGCGCCGAGACCCTGATCCCGGTGAAATGCAACCAGCACCCGTGGATGAAGGCTTACATCGGCGTCATGAAAACGCCATTCTTCGACGTCAGTGAAACCAACGGCGCGTACGAAATCAAAGGCGTACCCCCGGGGAAATACACCGTCGTCGCGTGGAGAGAAGGTGGCGCAGACGGTCAAACGAAGCAGATGGAAGTGACCGTCCCCGCAAATGGCAGCGGCAAAGCCGACTTTGCCTTCGGTTCAACGACGACTTCAGTTAATACTTCGTTGAAGGTTATGCCGGCGCTCGAATTGCCAATGTTGCACCGGTAGGAGAATTACCGAATTGTTGATTGCCGATTGCCGATTAGAAAAGCCGGCAATCGGCAATTGGCAAATCGCGAATGAACAATGAGTAAGGGTCTGAATCGTTTCGCCATTCTCGTCGCCTGCGCGACCTTTTTCCTGATCATCGCCGGAGCGCTCGTCACCAGCAACGACGCTGGCCTGGCGACGCCTGATTGGCCGCTTTCAAACGGCTCGTTTCTTCCGCCGATGGTCGGAAACATGTTTTACGAACACGGTCACCGCATGATCGCGACGACCGTGGGGCTGCTGACAATCGGGTTGGCTATTTACATTCGTGTCAAAGAAACGCGCATGTGGATCTGGCGCCTCGGTTTGTTTGCACTGATGGCCGTGATCGCACAGGGGCTACTTGGCGCCTTGACGGTCAAGATGATGCTGCCGCTGGGTGTTTCAGCCGCGCACGCAACGCTCGCTCAGCTTTTCTTCTGCACGACCGTGGGCATCGCGGTCTTTACGTCGAAAAGCTGGATTGAAGCCCGGACGTTGCCCGAGGAAACGGGCAGCAGCCCGCTGCGGCACATGTGCACGTTCGCGCTCGCGATGATTTTTATTCAACTGATTCTCGGCGCCACACTGCGACACTCCGCCAAGTGGGACCAGCCACTGCCGGTGCAGATGATCCTGGCACACATCGTCGGCGCTGCCGGTGTCACGATCGCACTCGGCGCCACTGCGCTCAGCGTGTTGCGACGCCACAAAGGTGAGACGTTTCTCACCCGGCCGGCAACAATCGCGCTGGTGCTGCTCGTGGTCCAGTTGTTCCTCGGCGTCGCTGCGTATCTAACGCGACTTGGTTCGCCGAACGATCCGCAACCGTTACATCCGATGGTCGGGATCACCGTCGCGCACGTCGCGTGCGGTGCACTGGTTTTCGCCACCACTATCGTTTTGACTTTAAGAACCTACAGGGTGCTTCCGGCCTCCGAAGCGGCAATGGAAATGGCTGCCAGGCCACAGGAGTCGTAGCTTACGAATGGAAGAGTTTGCTATCGATCTACGTAATCCGGCAGTCGCGCCGCACGCGAGCGTAATCGACCGTCCTCGATTGTCGCTTCGCGAACGCGTCTCCGCCTACGTCGAACTTACAAAACCTCGAATCACGTTTTTGATCGTGCTGACGGCAGCCGCCGGATTTGCGCTCGCTTCGCAGGGAGGCATCAACTACGCTGCGATGCTGAGCGCGATGTTCGGCATCGGTCTGTTGTCTTCCGGCATTGCCACGCTCAATCAATACGCGGAGCGCGATCTCGACGGCTTGATGCGTCGCACTGCAACGCGGCCTTTGCCTTCAGGCAAGCTGGCGCCGTGGGAAGCGCTGGCGTTCGGCGCCGGAATTACGATCGCCGCCGAGATCTACCTGCTTGTGTTTGTGAACCCGTTGACGGCGCTACTCGGGTTGACGGTGATCGCCGGTTACGTCTTCGCGTACACGCCCTTGAAGACCAGAACATCGCTTTCGACGATGGTCGGTGCGTTTCCCGGTGCGGTGCCGCCGTTGATCGGTTGGACCGCAGCGCGCGACTCGATCAGTCTCGAAGGCTGGGTGCTCTTTGCGATTCTGTTTCTGTGGCAGTTCCCGCACTTCCTGGCGATCGCGTGGATGTATCGCGAAGATTACAGTCGCGCGGGAATCCTGATGTTGCCGGTTGTCGAACCCGACGGCCGCGTGACGGCGCAACAAATCGTGGTCTACACGCTGATGCTTCTACCAGTCAGCTTGTTACCGACTGTTCTCGGAATGTCGGGCCGGATCTATCTAGCCGGCGCCGCGCTACTCGGGCTGCTCTTTCTCTACAGCAGTCTTCGCGCGGCATTCTCAATGTCACGGCAACAAGCGCGCAGGTTGCTGTTGGCATCGGTTCTCTATTTGCCGCTTCTGTTTATCTTAATGGTTCTGAATAGGTAATGTCCGGGCAGTTGCCCCGACAGACACCAACTAAGGAGAGGTAACCGATGGGACGAGTTCTTGCGGTTATTATCTGGATCATCACACTACTTTCAGTGGGCCTGTTTATCTTCGGAAAGTGGTGGTTTCCTGAAGCCATTTCCGAGCACGCGCCCGCGCTCGATCGCCAGTTCATGATCACGATAGTGGTCGTCGGCATCTCTTTCGCGGCGGCGCAGATCGCTCTGGGTTGGGCGGTTTGGAAGTTTCGCGATACGGGAAAACCCGGCGATCGCGCTGTCTATTCACACGGCAGCAACCGTCTGGAAGTTATCTGGACGGTAATCACGGCCGTCGTGTTCATCGCGCTGGCAGTGATGGGACAAAGCGTGTGGGCTTCGCTGCGGCTGCATGATGCGCCTCCGGGATCGTACACGGTCGAAGTGGTGTCTCAGCAGTTTCAATGGAACTTCCACTATGCCGGCGCCGACAACAAATTCGGCCGCACCGATCCGTCGCTGATTGACGACGGCGCGTTGAACTTCATCGGTCTCGATCCCGGCGACGCTGCCGGAGCTGACGACTCGGTCACGGCCGCCCTGGCGATTCCAGTCAACCGGCCCGTTGAGTTACGCCTGCGATCGAAAGACGTCATTCATAGTTTCTGGGTGCCGCAACTCCGTTTCAAACAAGATCTCGTGCCGGGCATGGAGATCAAGGTGAACTTCACTGCAAACAGAGTCGGGAAGTATGAACTGGCTTGCGCCGAGTTGTGCGGCCAACTGCATTTCAAGATGAAGAGTTACATGCTTGTTCTGCCGGATGATGAACTCAATTCGCTCACAGCGTTGCCGCAGGCGCAGTTTCAGGCGCGCATGGGTGAATTGCTGAACAAGTATCAGTTACCGACTAAGTAAGTCTTTAAATCCGTGTTCCCTAAAGTTGTCGAGATAGCTTAACGAGGAGAGACGACGAAATGTCAGTTGATACTCACGAGGGCGTACACAGGCATCCGGCGCCAACGGGCTTCATCCGCAAGTACATTTTCAGTATCGACCACAAGGTCATAGGCATTCAGTACATCATGCTGGCTCTCGCGGCGGTGATCGTGGGCATGTTGATGTCGCTGCTCATGCGCATGAACCTTTCGTGGCCGGGGACCAGTTGGCCCATCCTGGAAACTCTGTTTCCGTCGGGCGCGCCGGGCGGCGTGATGACTCCAGAGTTTTACCTGTCGCTGGTGACGATGCACGGAACCATCATGGTCTTCTTCGTGCTGACCACCGCGCCGCAGGGCGGCTTCGGCAACTACTTTCTTCCGATCCAGATCGGCGCGGAAGACATGGCGTTCCCGGTCCTGAACATGCTTTCGTTCTGGGTCACGCTGGTGGGCTTCATCGTGATCCTGCTGGCGATCTTCGTCGAGGGTAATCAGGGCATCGGTGAATGGTTCGCTGCGCTTGGGCCGTCATTCAGAGGCGGCAGCGGAACGGTTGGGCCAATCGGCGGATGGACCGGGTACGCGCCGCTCAGCGCACTCGGCAGAATCGCGGGCCCGGGCCAGGGCGGCGGCATGAACCTCTGGGTGATTAGCATCGCGATCTTCTGCGTCGGCTCCTTACTCGGTGCGCTCAACTTCATTACGACGCTCTTGAACATGCGCACCAAAGGCATGTCGCTGATGCGCATGCCGCTCACATGCTGGGCGTGGTTTACGACGGC
>JAICGQ010000173.1 GCA_025923035.1 Pyrinomonadaceae bacterium
AGAGACGGGTTATCAATCAGGCGTCGCATTGAACGAAAACGGCCGCGAACAAGCCGGGATGGGGTTAGCAATTGGGGATTACGACAACGATGGTCAGGTTGATTTCCACATCACGAATTTTTCCGACGATTCAAACACGCTCTACCGCAACGAAGGCGAGGGTAACTTCACTGACGTCACGTTTCAGACCGGACTCGGCGAACCTTCCATTCCATTCCTCGGCTGGGGGACAAGTTTTCTCGACTTCGACAACGATGGCTGGGAAGACCTGATCGTCGCCAATGGTCACGTTTATCCGGAGGTTGATAATCATCAGTGGGGCACGAGTTACGCTCAGCAAACGCTGCTATTTCGAAATCTCAAGAACGGGAAATTCGAACGCGTCGGAGCGGCGCCCGGAAGCGGACTCGCACGCGGCCTGACCGCGCGCGGTCTCGCAGTTGGAGATCTGGATAACGATGGTCGACCCGACGTTGTTATGAATAACATCGATTCCCGACCGGCGCTTTTGCGCAACGTTGCATCGCCGGTGGGCAACTGGTTATCGATTCGTCTGGTAGGCGATGCTGCGAAGAAGACCTCCCGCGACGCGATCGGCGCTCGTGTTTATGTGACGACGGCAAAGCTTCAACAACGCAGAGATGTAATCAGCGGAACCAGCTATGCTTCGCAAAACGATCTCGCAGTGCACTTCGGTCTCGGATCGGCGACGACGATCGAGAAGCTCGAAATCAAATGGCCCGACGGATCAGTGCAAACGGTTCGCGTTCCCGGAGTGAACCGCAGAATCACCATCGTGCAGAACAAAGGTATTACCGGCGTTGTGCAAAAATAAAAGCTTTCAAATTATCGCTGCGGTCGTGTCGCTGTTTGCGGCAGGCGCAATCGTGCAGGCGCAAACGACGGCGGGTGATATCAATCTCGAGCGGCTGGCAGAAGCCGTCAACGCGATTAGTGAAAATCGTTTGCCGCGCGCCGAAGAGCTTCTCAACTCCGTCCTCGCAGCACTACCCAACGACGCCGACGCGCTAAATCTTCTCGGTGTCGTCCGTGCGAAACAGGATCGTTCCGCAGAGGCAGAGAGATTATTCAAACGCGCTCTCGCACGTTCGCCGTCACATCTCGGCGCCCACATCAATCTCGGCGAACTCTTGTTGACGAGTAATCGACCGGCAGAAGCAATGACGATTCTCCTCCGCGCACATAAGCTTGCCCCCAGCCGTCCTGAGATAAATCTGAATCTCGCCAGACTCTACGCGGCGAAAGCAAATTATCAGGAAGCTTATCGATTCGTCCGTCTTGTGCCGCGCGAAGCGCTCGACGACGAGAGCAAGGCTGAGCTTGCGTTGCTGCTGTCGAAAGGAGGTCTTAACGAAGAGGCCGTCAATGTTCTTACCGGGTCTCGACAGACATTTCCTGTTCTCTACGCGCTCGGTGTCGTAAAGGCTGCTCAGAAACAGTTCGCGCAAGCCGAAGCACATCTCGACGCCGCGCTCGCAATCAAACCTGACGACGTCGCGACACTGCGTGCCCTCGCAAGAGTCGCGCGCTTGAGCGGTAATCTCGAAAAAGCACTCGCTCATCTTGTACAAGCCCGACGTCTCGCACCGAACTCCCCGGCCGTGCTTTACGACTTCGGCATCACCACGTTTCAGATGGATCTTTTCCTCGACGCTCTGCCGGTGTTCGAGCAGTTGCATCGCGATCATCCACGCGAGCCGGCATATCTCTATGCGCTCGCTGCCGTGCGCTGGCGAAAAGGTGAGATCCGCGAAACCGAGCGCCTGATGAATAGTTACGTCGCGCTTCAACCCAACGATCCTGCGGGCTTCTACCTGCTCGGCGCCGCGCTGCTGCAACAGGATGCGCTGGTTAAAGCGCGCACCGCGTTGCAACGCAGTCTCGGTCTCAAAACGGATCCGCAAACCGAATATTTGCTCGGCGTGTCATTCGAAAAGCTGGGCCAACGCGCGGCGGCGATAGAGACATTCCGACGCGTGATTCGCGCCCGCCCGGATTACGCAGCAGCCTTCTCTGCACTCGGGTCTGCGTATCGCGAAGCCGGCAACTACGCGGAGGCGCGTACCGCACTGCAACGCGCAGTAGAACTCGATCCGAATGATCTTCGCGGCCACTACCAACTCGGTTTGGTCCATGCCAAACTCGGCGACCAGGAAGCTGCAAAACGACTGTTCGCGCGCGCCGACGATTTGCGGGCCCAGCAACGCAACCAGGAAAGCGTCGTTTTGAAGTTGACCGATCCGCCGCAGGAGTGAGCCTGCGATCGGGTTTGACGTGAGTGAAACGAGCCAATAAGATGCGGATCTGTAGGAGGGACTCCCCCGCTGCGACCCTTGGACGACGAACCGTCTACGACTGAACGACGCGCTCAACTCATCCTTCAGCAACTGCTGCAATCAGAACAGATTTCAGTAGCGAGTTTGGCCAAGCGCCTGAAGGTCTCACCGACCACCATCCGTCGAGATCTTGCCGACCTCGAGCAACGTGGGTTACTGCGAAGAAGTCACGGCGGCGCAGTGCCGATTCAACCGCTGCTCTATGAACCATTTCGGCATAAATCTTCTTTTCACGAGCAGGAACAGCAACAAGGCGCGCAGAAAAGGCGCATCGGCCTGATCGCGGCCGAACTCGTGAGCGACGGCGACATCCTCGCCATCGGCGCCGGCACAACGACCACCCAGGTCGCACGCAGCGTTTGTCTGCACAAGGGACTAACGGTGCTGACAAATGCGGTGAATGTCGCGATGGAACTGAGCCAGCGCGACGACATGAGGGTTTTCGTAACCGGTGGATCTGTCAGCGGCGACTGGTTTGCACTGGTAGGCAATGCGGCGATTCAGAATGCCGGCGAGATGTTCGTGGATAAAGTCTTTATCGGCGTCGATGGAATACACGTCGAGCGAGGTCTCACCACAAACTATCCCGACCAGGCAGCGATACATCGCGCGATGATGCGTCAGGCGCGTCAGCGAATCGTAGTGGCCGACAGCCGCAAGATCGGGAAAATCGGAACCGCCCTCATCTGGCCCATCGACGAGATCGACGTTCTGATCACTGACGAAGGAGCATCCGATGAAGACATCGCTCCGTTCGTGGCTAAGGGCATCGACGTCCGCAGAGCTTAAAGCGCTACGGCGATCAGCGATCTTCGACTGACACCGTGGGCCAATCAGCTTCCCACGAGATCGATGTAATTCTCAGCGTCGAAACGCCGCGCGCGTCGGCGTCGTAGGCGTGATAGACGAGCATGTCTCCAGCCTGCTCGCGCAAGATGGCGCAATGTCCTGGTCCACGCCAGCGTTTTCCACCGCTAAGCACGAGCGTACCGCCGCCTTCCATCATGTCTTTGTTTTCGCGATCGAGATATGGTCCAGTCACTTGCTTTGCACGGCCCACACGGATGTTGTAGGTGCTGTTTATGCCGCGACAACAAAAATCGAAAGAGACGAACAAATAATAGTAGCCTCCTCTTCTCACAATGACCGGAGCTTCAATCGCGCCGGGCAACTCTGCAGACCGAGGCCGGCTCGCCAGTGAATACAACTTTGTATCTGAACTTGAGAGCTTACCCGTCGTCGCGTCGAGCTTCCTCATTTTGATCCCGCCCCAGAAACTGCCAAACGACATCCAGGGTTGGCCGTGTTCGTCGATGACGATGTTCGGATCGATCGCGTTCCAGTCGTCCGTGTTGTAAGACGAGATGACCTTTCCCTGGTCCTCCCACCTGTACTTGTCGCTCGTGGGATCGAGTGTTTGATTGGTTGCGAGGCCGATGCTGGAACGATTCTTTCCGAAAGTCGATGCCGAATAGTAAAGGTGGTATTTGCCGTTGAAGTAAGAGATGTCCGGCGCCCATATTCCGCGCAGGCCGGGAACGTCGGTCGCCGCCCAGGCGGGAAGATGCGCAAAAACGTCGCCGCACAACCGCCAGACAACAAGGTCTTTCGAACATCTGACGGCTATGCCGGCCCTCGTTGAAAACAGGTAGTAAGTATCGCCGTCCTTAATAATAGTGGGATCGTGAACCTGACGAACATCACCCTGTAACTCCGGCGGCGGCTGAGAAGACGGGCGTTGGCTCGTCGCAACCAGCGGTATCAGCAGCCCAACCCAAAGACACAAAATCTTCACAGGTCAAATTAGCCCGTTCAAGAGATTTTTCTTGACTCCATGCTCATTTGTGCGGTAAACGAACATCACTCGTGGCAACATTCTAGGTCATTTAATCACTATTGGTAAGCGAAATTTCCGCGGCCTCACCTCGGACGACAGCGAATTAGTGCGTTAGTCGAACCGTTTTCAAGGCTTTGGTTTCCGGAGGTAAGAAATGAAAACCCGTCGTTTAGGCATACCTGGCGTCCTCATTTTCTTCGTGTTGTGCGTTTCGCCCGTATTTGCACAGAGCGACCGTGGCTCCATAACCGGTTCGGTGAAAGACCCGGCCGGAGCCGTCGTCGCCAAAGCCAAGGTGACTGTCATAAACGTTACGACCAATGAAGAGCGCGAAGCCACCACAAACGATGAGGGGGCGTTCACGGTTCCTCAGTTACAGGCAGCAGTCTACAGGCTGAAGGCTGAGGCGCCCGGGTTTAAGACTGCCGTAGTCGAAGACGTCAAAGTCGCGGTCCAGGTTGCGACCAATGTAGAGCTGACACTGCAAGTCGGCGAGGTCAGCGACACCGTAACCGTCTCGTCGCAGGACGTAAACGTCATCCAGACCGACAACCCGGTACAGCAACTCAACGTTACCGAGAAACAAATGCGTGAGTTGCCGCTGCAAATCGGCGGTGAGACGGCGGGACGCTCACCATTAGCTTTTATTTTCCTCGATAGCAGCATCAACTCCGGCGGTGGCGTGGGCGATCAAAACGCGGCGGCACGAGCGAGTGGCACAATCGGAAACAATTTCAGAATCAACGGCGGTCAGGGACTCGGCACGGAGATACTGATCGATGGCGCTGGTACGCGTCGCGCGGAAAACGGGACGTTCTTCACGGAAGTAGCGCCCGGCCCAAATGCGTTTCAGGAGTTCACAGTCAGCACGGCGCAATTCTCGGCGGAGTTTGGTAACTCCTCGGGTGGCGTCGTCAACTTCACGATCAAGACCGGCGGCAATGATTTCCACGGCGAAGGTTATGAGTTTCTACGCAACGAGGCTTTGAACGCCAATATCGACTTCAACCGTTTGAATGGCGGATTACCGTGCCCGGCGGGACAACCCGATTGTGACATTCCCCGCCCGCTCGATCGCCAACACGATTACGGCTTCTCGATCGGTGGTCCAATCTACCTGCCGCACTTCGGCGAAGGTGGACCAGTACTCAAGAGTTTCAAGAACCGCGCTTTCTTCTTCTTCAATTACGGTCACTACCAGTTGGACCAGACCGAAACTGTCAATGTCGGCGTACCAACGCTCAGAATGCGTTCGGGTGATTTCTCCGAGCTGCTCACGGATCCGACTGTGCTCCAGTTCTTTGGCGGGCCGGTGCAGATCTTCGACAACACCGTTCCCTGCTGCAATCGTCCGGCGATACCGGGTAACCGTCTCGATCTGTACACAAACGCTCAGGGCCGCTCGATAATCGATCCGGTGGGCTTCAATATCATCAACACGCTCTTTCCGCTGCCGACGAGGCCGGGCGTCTTTCGCAACTACACTGCTGTTAGCGGTAGACCGACAACCACAGACTATTACGCGGCAAAAATCACGATCACTCTTTCAGACAAGCAGCAGTTGAACTTCAGCTCTACCTACCGCAGCCAAACAAAGATTCAGGGCGCGTTTCCACGCTTCCCCGAACCGTGGGTGAACCAGGGCTCATTCCGCCAGGTATTTCACACGCAGTACTATCGCCTGCAACACGACTACACAGTGAGCCCGACAATCCTGAACCACTTCAACGCGGGCTTCACTCGATCGTTCGTGCAAAACAGGAATTTCACGCGCGGCATAAGCCCTACGACGTTGGGCATGCCGGCGAATGCGACGCAGAACCTGGCACTCCCGTTGATCGGATTTCCGCTCGTGGGCGATCCGGTGACGTCGCCTGATCCTCGTGCATACCAGCCTGGTGGTTCCACGTTCTTCGATAATCAGGACGGGGACAACGCAGTCCAGATCAGCGACTTCGTCACCCTGATCAAGGGACGGCACACCCTGAAGATCGGAGGCGAGGCTCGCTGGCAGCAGTTGAACGATTCGAACCACTTCGATCTCGGCGGCAACTTCAATTTCATCAGCAACCAAACCGCAAACGGCAACGGATTCAACCAGGGTTGGCCCATCGCGAGTTTGATTACCGGCGCGCCGGAATTCTCATTCGCGACCGTGCAGTCGATCGATCCGGGTTTCCGTTTCTTCGAACCGACGGTCTTCGTTCAGGACGACATCAAAGTAACCGAGCGCCTGACCGTCAATCTTGGAGTTCGCTACGACATTCCGTACCCACGCGTCGAGCATCTCGACAAATATCGCGGCTTCGATCGGCTCGTAGCGAATCCTGACGCCGGTGGTCGCCTGGGTGCGCTCGTTGGACCACCGGAAACAGACTTTGGACCGACGTCTCCGTATCGCGGCTTGATCAAACCTGACTACTCCAACTTCGCGCCGCGGTTGGGGTTCGCTTACAGCATCGACAATAAGACTGTCGTTCGCGGCGGTTACGGCCTCTACTACGCGCCACTTCTCTACAACGATTTCGGTCGCGGCGGACAGGCTGGTTTCTCGGTGCAGGGTGGCGCAAACATCAATTTCGGTTTTGATGCCCTAATCAGGTTCAGTAACTACCCTGTGTTGCCGACGCCGGATCCGACCAGCCAATTCATCGTTCCGGACGGCCCCGGTGCGGACGTTGAGGGTTTCGACAGGTTCTTCAAGATCGGGCGCACGGCGCAGTACAGTCTCGATCTTCAACGAGAGTTGCCCGGGAGATTTGTGGCCCAGGTTGCGTATGTCGGCAGCAAGGGCACTCGCTTGCGATCAAACTTCAGTCCGCCAAACGCACTGCCATTCGAAGCGCTGAAGTTGGGCCAGGCATTCCTGCAAACACCATTGAGCGACGCCCTGGCAAACCCGGCCATGGTTGCTTTCGCACAAAGTGTCGGAGTGACATTGCCGGCCTCGAACAATGCTGTCTTTCCCGGTTTTAACGGCAACGTTGCTCGGGCCCTAAGACCGTTTCCGCAATATAACCGCATCACCGAGCACATGGAGAGTCAGGGACAGAGTTTTTATAACGCCCTGAAACTCGACCTGCGGCGCAGGTTTTCGGAGGGCGTCCAGTTTGGAGCCTCTTACACGTACGCGAAGTTGCTGACGGATGCGGCCGAGGACCTGTTTGGCGACACTCCCATCGGCGGCGTAATTCAGAACCCGTACGATCGTCGCGCCCTACGAACGCCTTCTCCAAACGTGGTGCCGCATTCGTTCGTCGCGAACTTCCTGGCCGAACTGCCGTTTGGCAAAGACAAGCGATACCTGAATCGAGGTGGTTTTGTGGATCGCGTCGTAGGCGGCTGGCAGGTATCCGCGGTCATGCGTTATCGCAGTGGTCCAATGCTGGTGCCGTTCATCGCGGGCGGCGCGAGAGACTTCCTCGATCTCGTGGGCTTTACCGGAAACCTGAGACCGAACGTAACCGGAGAACCGTTTTACACCAGCAACCCGGCGGCGGGTGTCAATTACCTTTATCTCAATCCCGCGGCCTTCTCTCGACCTCCCGAGTTTGGTGCGGCGCCGGCTTTTCTGGTTAACGGAACTGTAAATCCTGCTTACGCAGCGTACTATGCAGATCCTTTGCGGTTCTTCGGCAATGCCGCACCGACTTACAGCGATCTGCGCGCGCAGGCGTTCTACGGTGAAGACTTCAACGTGTTGAAGAAGACGCGCCTATCGGAGACTATGACGCTGGAATTCCGGGTCGACTTCTTCAATGCATTCAATCGAGGAAGGTTCCTGCTTCCGAACATGGACTTCAACAACGTAGCCATCTTCGGTATTTCGAGTCGCGGGAACGATCCCGAACAACCGCGTCGCATACAACTCGGGGCGCGTTTCATCTTCTAGCATTGAAATGCGGATGGTCCAGTTTTATTCAGCATGACGGTCACGACGCGAAAAGATGTCCGTTACCTTCTTATTCTGGCGATCGTTGTAACTGGAGCGACGATTCACGGGAATCCCGTTCCGTCATGCAAAGCACAGGGCACGGTCCAGCGTAACGAAGGCGAAGTCGCACGCCTGATCTCCGAAGGCGCGGCGGCGTTGGAGCGTAACGACTCCAGCGCTGCCGCAAAACTTTTCCAACAAGCACTTTCTTTAAGTCCAAATAACGCGGCGGCGCACACGTATCTCGGCGTGCTCGCCGATCGCGGTGGAAATCTGACGGAAGCTCAGCGCCATTTCGAAGCTGCCGCTGCGGCTGAGCCGTCTTCCGCGTCTGCGAGAAACAATCTCGGAGCGGTTTTACTGAAGCGCGGCTTGACGAAGCGGGCGGCCGAGCAATTTGAGGCGTCGCTAAAGATCAATAACAAGCAGCCGAGCGCTTTGATCAATTTGGCCCAACTTCGTTTCGCTGGCGGTTCACCGGCGGACCTGCGTTCAGCTCGCGAACTCTTCGAACAAGCTCAAACTCTCGCGCCCGATGCTGATGTCGCGCGTGCGCTCGTCGTCATTTCACTCAAACTCGGCGACCGCGACAGTGCAAGCAGGTATTACAGTGCGCTCCAGGCTAACTCGACAAATAACTCTGACGCGAAGTCTCGCAGTGAACTCGGGGCAGCACTGCTTGAGTCCGGCCTGCTTAAAGAAGCCGAGATCGAATTGTCTGCGGCCGTGAAACTCGCTCCCATGGACCAGGATGCGGTGCTGCGTCTGGCGCGCGTCTTCATCGCGTCGAAAGATCTTCCGGCGGCTGGACGAACACTCGAAGGAGCGGTCGCACGCGGCCTGGAAACGGCTCCCGTTTATGCGTTGCTGGCGACTGTCTACGAGCAAAGCGGCCACATTGAAAACGCGATTCCCGCCATGCGACTTGCCATTCAACGCGACACGAAATCAGAAGTCTATCGATTTCAATATGGCATGCTGCTGATCAATGCGATGGCGCCAAAAGCGGCGGTGATCCGACTCACCGAAGCAATCAGTCTCTATCCTGACTCTCCGCGCCTGTGGCTTGGTCTGGGAATCGCAAACTTCAAAGCCGGCAATAATCCCGAGGCCGTCAAAGCTTTCACACATTGCCTCAAACTCGATCCTGATTACGCTCCGGCGTACGCGTACCTTGGTATGGCAAACGTCGAAGTAGGAAACTACAAGGAAGCGATCGACGCCTACGAACGCGCCCTAACCAAAAACAACAAGCTCGGTGTGGTCCATTATCTGTTAGGCGAGGCGCTGCAAAATGCCGGTGGTCCAAACGCAGAACGCGTCGAGACAAACTTGAAGCGCGCCGTGGAGTTGGAGCCGTCGTTTGCGGCAGCCCGTCTGGCGTTGGGAAAGTTCTATTTCCGCAGCGGGCGTCTGGAAATGGCGCAGAGCGAACTTGAACAAGTCATCAAGCTGAATCCGGAGCTGACAGGAGCCTACTATCAGCTTGGGCTCGTCTACACGCGTCTCAAGCGCACGGCGGAAGCACAGGCCACGATGGCCACCTTCAAACGCATGAATGAATCCCGCAGAACGCAGGAACGTGAAGACGTGCGCGAAGTCGTGCGCCGCCTCGCCGACGTGGTCTTCTGAAATGGCGCCAGAAAGACTCATACGAACCACGATTGTTTTTACTAACTGCGGTGTGCTCTTCCTTTTCTTTGCTGTGCTAGTCGCCACGGCTCAACAAACGCAGCAGGCGGCCCAGCCTCCGGTCGAAGAATGGCGCGATGATTTCGAGGGAGAGAAACTCGACGACACAAAGTGGGAACAGTTCACGTTTGAGGGCGGCAGCGGCGGCAAGATCGAAGTCAAAGACCAGCAGTTACGCATGAGAGGCGCGGGCGAATCGCGCTCAGGCGTACGGAGCAAACGGTCGTTTCAGGGCGAACGTTTCTACGTGGAAGG
>JAICGQ010000174.1 GCA_025923035.1 Pyrinomonadaceae bacterium
GAGCAGTATTTCCTGGTCCAGGTTTGGCCTGCGGGCGCAACGGTCGGAAGACAGTTTCCGGAGTCGAAGCAAGAGCGCGCAGTTCAAAGACAACTGACGGGCGTTCCGGCGGCGAGCAAAGTTGCCCAGAAAGAGAAGTTTGACACTGTGATCGTCGCTGCCACGTGGCAGTAGTTTGTTTTCAGAAGCACCGCAGCTAACGTTCCGAAAATCCGTCGCCAGACAAGCAGAAGGCGCAAGTGATTCACACGAATTCACTTGCGCTCTTTGTTTGCGCACTCGGGAATAACCGGGCGCCGAATTCAGTATAGAGAGTAGAACGGGCAGGGGTTGTCCGAAGCTGGTAAGCGGGCGCAGCCAGCTTCAAAGGCAAGCGCACTGTAGCTTCACTTTTTCGGGAGGTGGACAAAGAGCAACAGTGCGCTTGCCTCTTAACAAATCGAAATAGCCAATGATCAGTGAATTGAAAAAACTCCTTCTCCTCATCGAACCGTTCAGCGCCACCGGTCAATTGCTCGCGTCTTGACTTCCAACTCAGCGTGCAACAAACTCCTTTCACCGTTACAGTTCGTTCCACGAGTAGTATGCACCACCCTGGACCATCTGCGGGAACCAACGAAACCCCCTCTCCTTCGGAAGACATCAAGCAGCGAGAGAGAACCGAGGCTTTGCGATGGCGATCCGTGTTTGATAGTTCGCCAATCGGCGTCGTGCTGATGGATGTCGAGGGCCGCGTGCTGGTGACGAACGTCGCGTACCGGAGGATGCTCGGCTACTCGGAAAGTGAATTCGAGACATTGTCGTTGCTCGAAATCACTCACGAAGATTACCGCGAACACAACGTGGCGCTGTTTACAGAACTGCTCGCCGGCAAACGCGACCATTATCAGATCGAAAAGCAGTACCGCCGCAAAGACGGCACTCTCGTTTGGGTGAGAAACAGCGTCTCGATTGTGCCGGGCGGGGAAGACACACCGCGACTGGTCCTCGCCCTCTCTGAAGAGATCACCGAACGCAAAAAAGCTGAAGAAGCTCTCGAAATAAGCGAGGAGCGCGCCCGTCTCGTGCTCAACTCTGCGGCGGAAGGAATCTTCGGCTGTGATTCTGAAGGTACCTGTCTTTTCTGCAACGTCGCGGCCGCTCAATTGCTCGGCTACGAAGGCACACATGAGTTGCTCGGCCACAACATGCACCGGCTCGAGCACCACACTCGCCGCGACGGCACACCGTTTCCGATCGAAGAGTGTCCTATATATATCGGCTTCCTGAACAACCGCGGCGTCCACATCACTGACGATATTTTCTGGAGAAAAGACGGAACGAGCTTTCCTGTCGAGTACTGGTCCCATCCGCTGGTGAGGGACGGAAAAACTGTCGGCGCGGTCGTTACCTTTTTCGACATCAGCGAGCGCCGGCGCTCAGACGACGAACTGCGCAAGAGCGAAGCGCGAAAGTGTACGCTCCTCGAAATCAACAATGCCATCATCAACAATCTCACGCAGGACGCACTGTTTGCTTCCGCCTACGAAGCGATTCGTGGTGTGGTGGCGTTCGACCGCGCCGCGTTCCTGTTCTACCAGCCGGAAGCACGGTCGCTCAGGCTTGTTTCGATGATGAGCGATGCCGCGTCCGAGTTCTTCCAGGTCGGAAAAGAGTATCGCCTGGAAGAGAGCCAGATTTCCGCGTGGGTCCTGGACCACCAGGAAGTGGTGACGCGTGGCAATCTGGAACATGAACCGCGCACACTTGGCGAACAACGTTTGATTGAAGAAGGCATCCAATCGTATTGCGTCGTGCCGCTGGTTGCGATGGGAAAGAGTATCGGCACCTTCACGCTGTGGAGCGAGTCGCGAGATCGCTACACGCAAGCCGATGCGGAGTTGCTGCGCGAAGTGGCCAACCAGATTGCGATTGCCATCGCCAACATGAAATCGTACGAAGAGATCAAAGCGTTGAAGGGTCGACTCGAGAAGGAGAACGTGTATCTCCAGGAAGAGATTCGCAACGTTCACAATTTCGAAGAGATCGTTGGCAGCAGTCCCGCGTTGCTGAGTCTCTTGCGGAAAGTGGACCAGGTCGCGCCGACCGATTCAAGCGTGCTGATCTACGGCGAAACAGGAACCGGTAAAGAGTTGGTCGCACGCGCGATTCACGATCGCAGCAATCGCAAGGACCGCCCGTTGGTGAAGGTGAACTGTAGCGCCATCTCGGCGGGTTTGGTCGAGAGCGAGTTGTTTGGTCATGTGAAAGGCGCGTTTACCGGCGCGTTCGAACGACGCATCGGCCGGTTTGAACTCGCGGACGGCGGAACGATCTTCCTCGACGAAGTCGGTGAGCTGCCACTGGACACGCAGGTGAAGTTGCTGCGCGTGCTTCAGGAGCGGGAGTTTGAGCCGGTTGGTAGTAACAAGTCGATCCGCGTGGACGTGCGCATAATCTGCGCCACGAATCGAAATCTGCACGACTCGATCAAGGCAGGAACTTTTCGTTCCGATCTTTATTATCGCCTGAACGTGTTTCCACTCATCGTGCCGCCGCTGCGAGAGCGACGTGAAGACATTGCTCAGTTGGCGATGTTCTTCCTGTCTCGTTACGCGCGCAATCTCGGCAAGCGGATCGACGGCATCTCTGCGGCCGCGACGCTAAAACTTACAAACTACTCCTGGCCGGGAAACATTCGCGAGCTGCAGAATCTCATCGAGCGCGCGTTGATTCTCTGCAATGGTCCAATTCTCGAACTCGAAGAGAATCTCAGTAGTATCTCCGGAGCGTTTCGTCTTACTGATTTCGCGCCGCCCGTTTTTCGCGCGGATGAACCGCCGCCGAAGACGTTGCAGGAAGTCGAACGCGAGCACATATTGGCGATACTCGATCAAACTCGCGGCGTCATAGAGGGCGCAAGCGGCGCTGCCAAAGCGCTCGGTCTGCATCCGAACACGCTGCGGCACCGCATGGAAAAACTCGGCATCAAACGCGGCGCCCACCGCATTTCGTAGCTCTCCTGCAACGGCCAAATCCTTCGCCCACCAAATATGGTAGTCACACCTTGGCTGGACTCATCTGCGCAATAGTTACGCGTCGGCAAGTCGCTCAATATCAATAACTTAGGTCTATTTACGACGGCGAGTTCGGACACGGATGGAGCGGCACGCCGTCTGCACAGGTGTCGGCCCATGCGCCCATTTGTCAGACGAAATCGCTTAACAATAAGAGGAGAATCAGGATGAGTAAGTTAATCAGTTTTCTTGCGGTGGCAGGTCTTAGCCTCGTCATCATTTTCTCGGTCCTGGCGGCGCACGTGGAGGGCCAGGAGCCGCTACCGGCTCCAACTGAGGTCGCATTCGATCAAACGGCGTTCGAAGACTTTGTCGTGCCGGCTGTGTTTCAGGCCGCTGGACCAAACGTTGCTTCGATTCAGAGTGCGATCGCCGACTTCCGCGCCGCACTCGGCGATCCGAATAACCTCAATGCCACTACCGAACTGGCCGTCGGCCGGCGTGAGATCAACTGGGACGGAGCTGTTCCCACGGACGTCACGACGCCTCCGGTAAATCCATTCAACACATTTCTGAATACTCGCGGCGCGCAGTTCACCACGCCGGGAGTCGGACTATCGCAAGCGCCGGCGTCGGGTGGACCACAAGGCGGTCTCGTCGCGCTGTTCGGCAACGCGAGTTATGCCACCGAGTTTCGAGCGTTTAGTACGTCGCGCTTGTTTACGCCGGTGGGAAGCAATGTTACAGACACGCTGTTTTTCGTCGCTGGTTCGAATGGATCCGTTCGCGCCGCCGTGACTGGCTTCGGGGCCGTCTTCACCGACGTCGACAAGCCGGACGGCAGCGGTCCAGGAACGAAACGCGGCAATCGCGGATCCAGCACGCTGCTTCAGTTTTTCGATGTCGATGGACGGCTGCTGTTCAGTAGTTTCGCGCCGGCATCGCCGGGTAATGGTGGTTTCTCGTTCCTGGGAATCAAGTTTAACGATCCGCGAATCGCGAGCGTGCGCATTACGGCAGGCAATGTTGCTCCTGGTCCTAATGACGAGGACGGAAATGACGTCGTGATGATGGACGACTTCATTTACGGCGAGCCACACAAGCTGCCGTAAACCGTGCGGGCAAGGTCTGCCTCGTTCGGTGCAGACCTTGCTTTGCCGGGTTTGATTAAAACGCCAGCGCTAACTTGTGCTGCGAAGTCGCGAAACAGGGTTTACGAGAAACACGCATGTTGAAGATCACAAGAGTCGTTCTGTCAACACAGGAAACTACGTTGCGGTTGGACGGCCGGGTCGCGGGACAGTGGGTGGGGTTACTAAGCGACTCGGCTGACTCCGCGCTCATTGAAGGTCTAAAGCTCACCATCGATTTGAAGAACATCTCTTTCATCGACTGCGAGGGAATCGCGCTGTTGAAACGTCTGATCGCGCGCGGCGCCGACCCGGTGAACGCTCCGCTGTTTGTGAACGAGCAAATCAAGAAGTGCAAGGACGGCCAAGGCTAAGGGCACGCGAACGTGCGCTTGCTGGCAATGGAGACAACCAATGCAAGCCTTAGTTCCGGTGTTTGAGGAAACGGTTCTCCCCCATCTTGACGCAGCATACAACCTGGCGCGCTGGCTGACGCGCGACGAGCGAGACGCGGAGGATGTGGTCCAGGAGGCGTTCCTCCGCGCGCTCCGCCACTTCCACACCTTCAAAGGCGGCGACGCGAGACCGTGGCTGCTGGCGATCGTGCGGAATACCTTTTACACCTGGCGCAAGTCGAATCGATCCCCCGAAGAAGAAATACTCTTCGAAGAGGAAAAGCATCCGCTCGCCGACGAAGCACCCGATCCCGAAATCCTGCTTGTGCGAGAAACCGACCGGCAGCTAATACGAAACGCCCTGCATCAGTTGCCGAAAGAGTTTCTCGAAGTCATCGTGCTAAGAGAGTTCGAAGAACTCTCATACAAGCAGATCGCAGAGATAGTGCAGATTCCCTGCGGAACGGTGATGTCCCGGCTGGCTCGTGCCCGGAAGCGTCTCGTTCAGGTTCTTCTCGCAGGGAAGAACGAATGCGGTCCCGCAAAGTGCCAGGTGGCCGATAGTAGAGCGACTTGTCCCTGATGACTGAACTCAATGTAAGTTGATCACGATGTGCTCGCTTCAAACGAGACATGACGTGCCTCCGGGTGTAGGATTCCCGCTTACTGCCGCAAGTTTTAGAGTTAAAAACGTGGGAGCCGGACGCGTATTGCAAGCACGGAGCCTGCTTGCAGAGCGCGACCTACCATGAATACTGCTGTCAGCCGGCTTTTATTCCCGATATTCACGGGAAACTCAGCTTTTGGTTAATTTTCAATCTTCCCGTAGAATAGGCCTCCCCGGTTCTTACCAACTCCCCTAATTGCAAATCCCCTAACGCATACGTGTGAATTCACGGTGGAAGTGTCTTCTCAGATAAATGCCGGACGAACTTAAGATGAACAACATCCTGGTCGTTGACGACTCTCCCACGATGAGGCGCATGGTGATCACTTCGCTCGGTTCGCTGCGAACGGTGAAGTCGACGCAGGCGGGCACTGGCCTCGAGGCGATCGAACGACTGGCAATCGAACCCGTCGATCTCATGGTGCTGGATCTCAACATGCCCGACATGCACGGCATGGAAGTCATCGACTTTGTCCGACGCCATCAATCTTATCGAAACATTCCCATCGTGGTGCTCACGACAAAAGGCGAGGAAGCCAGCCGCACCAAAGCGCTCGAAGCAGGGGCGACAAGTTACTTGACCAAACCTTTCGATCCGCGGCAGTTGGCTGACGTTGTCGGCTCATTGCTGAAAACGACTTGATGGACAAATCGACTCCCGACAATAGTGGCGAGTTTTTCGATCAGTTTCTCGACGATTATTACGCCGAGTGTGACGAGCATCTCGTTCTGATCCGTCGCGCACTGGTGACGCTCGAAGACGAAGTCGACACGGCCACGATCGATCGCGCGGTACTCGATAACCTTTTCCGGAGCTTCCACACTCTCAAGGGCATCTCCGGAATGGTCGGGCTCGGCGCGGCGGAACAACTCGCGCATCACCTCGAAAGTTATCTGCGTGAACTGCGTGAAGGAAGCGTGGTTTTGAACGCGTCGGGATTTGAATCGCTCGCGGCAGGCGTTTCGTTACTCGAAAACGTGATCAATGCGCGGCGGAACGATCAGGCGATTCCGTCGATCGGCGATATGGCGGCACGACTGCAAACCGCGACGACCTCGGCGCCTGCAGACACGGAGAACAACGCGGCAATCACACGTTGGCAGATCGAGTTTACACCGACCGCCGATCTGGCAGCGCGGGGCGTCAACGTCAACAGCGTGCGAGCGCGATTGCAGGAGATCGGTGAGTTGAAGCAAGCAAAGCCGATCGTTAAAGGCGCCGGTGAGATTGCGTTCCAGTTCATCCTTTCAACGAACGCCGGCCAAACGACGCTCAAGAGTTTTGAAGTGGATGGTTTGGTCTTCCAGGCGGCGGAAGAAGACGCGACAGCCCAGAAAATTCGGCAGCCGGTGGCGACGCTCGCTCCGTCAACCGTGGTACGCGTCGATCTCGATCGGCTCGATGAACTGATGCGCATCATCGGCGAACTGGTAATCAGCCGGACGCGGCTCGAAGATCAACTGACGGAGCTGAAACGTTCGACACCGCCGGCGGTTTGGCGTCCATTGCAGGAGACGAGTTTCGGCATCGCGCGCCAGTTGAGAGATTTGCGCGAGAGTGTCATGCGCGTGCGCATGGTGCCGATCGGCGAAGTCTTCGAGCGCATGACGTTCGTGGTGCGTGACCTGGCGCGTGAGAACGGCAAGAAGATCCTCGTGCAACTCAGCGGCGGCGAAACTGAGATCGACAAGTTTCTTGTCGAACGGATGATGGAGCCGTTGCTGCACCTGGTGCGGAACGCCGTCAGCCACGGGATCGAAACGGTTGCCGAACGTGAAGCGCAAGGCAAGCAGACGGAAGGACTGTTGTCGCTGAGTGCGATGACGGCCGGCGAGAGGATCGTCATCAAGATCGCCGACGACGGACGCGGAATCGATCGCGATCGCGTGCTCGAACGCGCCAGCGCGCGCGGACTTGACACTGGAAATACACAGCTCGACGACGCCGGTTTGCTGGATCTCATTTCTACTCCCGGGCTTTCCACCCGCGACGAAGCGGACCGCGCGAGCGGCCGTGGCGTCGGCATGGACGTCGTGAAGAACGCGATCGAAGAACTCGGCGGGCATATCTGGCTGGCGACGAAGCTGGGCGAAGGAACGACGTTCACGATCGAGCTGCCTTTGACGCTCGCGATTGCGGAGGCGTTGATTGTCAGCGTCGATGGGCAACGGTTCGCGGTGCCGCAGTCGGCGGTGAGAGAAGTACTGGAAGTCGAATCAACTTCGACGAACGTGCTGGAGAATAACGAGATCATTTCTTACCGCGGAAAAGTACTGCCGCTGCTTCGTCTCGCTCGCGTGTTTGAGATGAATCATGAGCTTGGAGATAAGTTTCACGTGCTGGTGACTGGTGAAGAGTCGAATGCCGTCGGTCTGGCGGTCGATCGGATCATCGGACAGCGAGAGATCGTAGTGCGGGCCATTAAAGATCCACTGGCGCAAAGCAAAGGCATCGCCGGTGCGACTGAATTGGGAGATCAGCGAGTGGTGCTGATTCTGGATATCAGCGCGTTGCGCCAGTTGGCAGTGAAGTCGCGACATTAATCACGGGTGTCAGACATGGAACCATTCATACTTTTCGAACTGGCGGGCACGACGTACGGCGTGCGCAGTGAGTTCGTGCAACAGATCGAGATGATCGACGACGTTGCGTCGGTGCCGAATGCTCATCCTGCCGTCGAAGGCGTGGTCCTGGTTCGCGGCCAGGTGATTCCCGCACTGAACCTGCGCACGCGATTTGGTTTCGACAAGGTCGAGCGGAACCTTCGTTCTCGGTTGGTTGTGATTAATAACGGCAGCAGGGTGGTGGGACTGGTCGTAGATACGGCGCGTGAGTTTATCAAGATTGCGCCGGAGTCGATCGAGCCGCCGCCGGAGGCGCTCACCGGATTGAGTGGTAAATATCTCGAGGGAATTGCATCGATCAATGAACGCATGATTCTGGTTTTGAATCTGGATGCGGTGCTTGACTTGGATTACGAGGTCGAAGCGGCATTAGAAACAACGTGATTGGAGACAGGCTGATGGCTGAGGCGCTTGAAATGACTGGTAACAACTTTGAGAGAAATATTGGACTGGTTCGGCAGCACGCGGTGCAGGTAGCTGAATCTGCCACTCGAATCACGGAGACCGCCAACGAAGTAGCTGAAGGAGCGGAAGTGCAGTTGCGCGTGCTGGAACGGACGGTCGCGATCGCCGATACGATGACCACGTCGATGAGCGACGCCACGATGCAACTCGAATCCATCGCGACGTCAACGGAACAACTCGCGTCGTCGGTTAATGAGAGCGCGGCATCGATCGAAGAGGTGGGAAAGAATGCCGAATCTCTCGCGGCATCGATCGTGCAGATAACGGCGGCCGCCGAAGAGAACGCGCGTTCGATCGAAGCCGTCAATGATACGGTCCAGGGTATGGCAACGTCCGCTGAAGAAGTTACGGCTGCGATGACGCAGATTGCCGGTTCCGTCAAAGCTGTGAGCGAAGACACCGAAGTGCTCACCGCATCGGTAAACGAAACCGCCGCCAGCATTGAAGAGGTCTCGGCGTCAATCGTGAGTCTTTCATCAAACGCCGATGACCTGACGGTGTCGGCTGAAGAAACTTCTTCTGCGATTAACGAGATGGCGGCGTCGATCGAAGAGGTCGCGGCGATGACCGAGAGTCTCGCGTCGTCAGTTGAGGAAGTTTCGACTTCGATGGAACAAATGGCGCGTTCTGTGCAAGGTGTGGCGCAGAATGCTGAGCGCATTATGGAAGCCGCGACCGGCGCTGCGAGCAGTGCGACGCAGATGGACCGTTCGTTACATTCGGTTGTGGCGTTGACCAAACGGGCCGAGGAAGCAACCGTTCAACTATCCAAACAAGCTGAAGAGGGCGGGTCCGCGGCGCAGAAGTCGATGCAAGGCATGTTACGCGTACGTTCCGCGATGGAACAATCAGCCGGCGTGATCCGCGAGATGGGAAAACGTTCGGAAGAGATTGGCGGGATCGTCAATACGATCAACGTCATCGCCGAACGCACCAACATGCTTTCGCTCAATGCTTCGATCGAGGCTGCGCGAGCCGGTGATGCCGGACGCGGGTTTGCCGTTGTCGCTGAAGAGATCAGAAACCTTGCGGATCGCTCTGCTCAAGCGACGGCCGATATCGCGGTGATCATCAGGTCGCTCCAGGAAGTAGTAAGAGAGGCGGTGACTGCGGCGAGTGACGGAATGCGCATCGCCGATGAAAGCGGACAACTGGCGGACGAAGGCGCAGCAGGACTCAAGAAGATCCTGACCGGCGTCGTGCAGGCGGCGCAGCTCGTGACCCAAATTGCTGATGCGACAGAAGAACAACTGACCGCGAGCCAACACGTTGTTACCGCAATCGATACGACGGCCATGCAAACGAAGCAGGTTTCCAGTGCGGTGATCGAACAGGCGCAAGCCTCGCAGCAGATCGTCAAAGCGTCGGCCCACATGCGCAACACCGCGAAGGAAGTCAGCAAAGCCGTAAACGAACAGGGACGCGCTGCGAGAGAGATCATCAAGGCAGCACAGAGCACCAGTGGCGCCGCCAAGCAGGTGCGCAAGGCGTCGACCGAACAGGCGACCGCTGCCAAAGAGATCACACAGGCGGTCGAATCGATGCGCCGCGGGACGATGTCCACCTCACGCGCCTTGGGCGAACAGGCCGTTGCCGGAGATCAGGTTTCCAAAGAAGCGATTCAGCTCGTGCGACAGATTAACGAGATCACCCGAGCCGTCGGCGAGCAGGCGAAAGCATCTGCGGAGATCACCACCGCAACGCAGAGCATGCGCCTGCAATCCGATCAGGTCGCGAAGGCGATGCGCGAACAAACGCGAACTGCGCAAGAGATGAC
>JAICGQ010000175.1 GCA_025923035.1 Pyrinomonadaceae bacterium
CACGGAGACGCGGGGACGCGGAGAGAGGGAGACGCGGAGACGCGGAGACGCGGAGACGCTGAGAAAGGGAGAGGGGGAGTTGGTTATCCGCGGAGCGGGGTAGACGCGGCTAAACAGCTAAAATTTTTCTACGCGCCCCCTCCGGTTTCTCCCCTTGGCGGTGTCTCCCCTTCTCCGCGTCCCCGCGTCCCCGCGTCTCCCTTTCTCCCCGTCCCCGCGTCTCCCCTTCTCCGCTTTCTCCGCTTTCCCTTTCTTTCTTGGCCCGGTGTTTCTAACAGCTTGTAAATGTTTTTAAGGCGACTATAATGCTCGGGAGATTAACCGGCCGATCACTTCTTTCTTTTTCGCGATTCGGAGGGTTTTACCCGTGAGAAAAATTAACTGCCTCCCGGTGCTGTCGGTCTTTGCGGCTGCACTTGTCCTCTGCTGCTCGGGCTTGAGCCTTGCTCAATCAACCCGCGACAAATACGTGATTTCGGCCAAAGCCGGCGGAATCAACGCCATCTCCGGACAGGCGACGGTGCGTGGCAGAAGCGATTCCGGCTGGGAACAACTGATGATTACGGACAATTTGAACGCCGGCGACCACGTTCGTACGGCCTTTGATGGCCGGGTCGAGATCCTGCTGAATCCGGGTTCTTATCTCCGGGTTGGCGGTAACTCCGAGGTCGAGCTGTCCAACAACTCCCTTGCGAATCTCGAAGTCAAACTCGTCAAAGGTACGGCGATCGTCGAAGCGACAGGCGTCGACGGCGTGGAACTGAATATCAACATCAGCACTCCGCACACCAAGATCGCCATCGTCCGCCATGGTCTCTATCGCCTCAGCGTCATCCCGGGCAACGCAACGGAACTAATCGTCCGCAAAGGCCGCGTTGTCCTGAGCGACTCTCAAACCAAGGTCAAAGACGGAAACAAAGTGATTTTTAGTCAAACCAACGTTTCCGTAGCGAAAATGACCAAGGAAGAGAAGAAGCAAGAGGCGGAAATCGACGCGTGGAGCAAGGAAAGGGCTGAGACCCTGGCCATGGTCAACCGTCGCACCACCCATCGCATGCTGAATACGGCGTTTGCTTCGAACATCGACCCGTTTAGAGACTATCGCTACGCGCGTGGCCTCGGTCTCTGGTTCTTCAACTCGTACGCCGGATGCTACACCTTCATCCCGTGGTATTACGGCTGGAGATCGCCTTATGGCTCGTCGTATACGACCGGGTACTACAACCCGTACGCCTGGCAGGCAGGTCGCGGCGGCGCCACGGTTTATCCAGGCACCTCAGGCGGAAGCGGTTCAGGTTCAGCTTCGACAGGCTCAAATGGCGGCAGTTCGAATCCAAACGGCGGCGGCAGTTCGGCCCCGCGTCCGGTGACGCCGAGCGGCGGGTATGGCGGTGGCGCGAGTCAGCCTTCCGCAGCGCCCGCGGTTCGGGGAATCGATTCGGACACTGGCCGTCCGATGCCGCGAAAGAGCCTCGAGGTGAACAGGCCTAACTAGTTTTGGCGCGGTGCCTTGAAGAGTTCCTCCAACTCTTCATTAATCAGTATCCTTATTTCCGGCGGTTTCAACCCGGCAAGGATCAACTGTGTGAGCGCGGTGCGCAATTGGGTTCGCAGGCGGTCGTCAGGCTTCTCTCTAAGCGTTTGAGAGATGACGACCGCACCCGAGCCATGCCTGACCCGAATCAAACCCTCCTGCTGCAATCTACGATAAGCAAAAGCGACCGTATTCAGGTTCACACCGAGGTCTGAGGCGACCTGTCTGACAGGCGGCAGCAGCGTCCCCTCGGCCAGTTCTCCACGCGCAATCAGGGTCTTGATCTCGTCCACCAGCTGCTGGTAGAGCGGGCGTGCGTCTCGTTCATCAACCGTTACGAACATAATTGTCTGTTGACTATATACAGTAGACAATCGGCGGCGTCTAGTGGTTATTTTGTGAGTTGGTTCGTTAATGCGAGGGCGGAGGAGACGACGGCGTCCATCGTCGGCGCGGCGGTGATCGTGTCGCCGACCATGAAGACATTAGGCAACGAGGTGTGATGGCCGAGAGGTTCCGAACTGGATTCAACGCCGAGAACCATGCCGAGTTTGCGGCGCGTGAGGTCGTAGAAGGTGCGCGGGTTGGCCGTTTCGATTATCTCGATGTCGGGGCCAAACGCCGGAAGGGAGGCGTGCAGGCGCGTCCAGACGTCCTCTAGTGCTGCTTGATCGCGTTCCTCGTACTCCTCTTCGCTTGCTTGAAAGGCAAACCAGTCCGTGGGATCCGTCCGGGTTTTTATGGTGACGGCGCGTTTGCCAGGAGGCGCGCTGCCCGGGGGACCAATGGCCACGCTGAATTCTGCGACCGTGAAACGCTCTCCGGGTAAACGCGCCAACGCCGACTCTTCCAAACTCGCGTACACAAGGTAAGCGCCCTGGCCTTGCAGCGTTTTCAGCAGTTTCTTTGTCTCGAGCGGCGTTCGATTCAGCCCGATCAGTTTGCCGTACGTGTCCCACACCGTGAGATTGCTGACCACGGCTCTTCGGGCGATCACAGTCTCACCGCTGAGCAGATCCACGCCGACGGCGTTCTGACCAGTCTGATCGTAAGCGAGACGCAACACGGGGCTATTCAGACGAAGCGTGCCGCCGCTTTTTTTGATCGACTCCGCGAAACGCTCGGCAACACTGGCCGGCCCGCCTTCGATGGAGTAGAGGTCGTCGCTGTCCGCAAGCAACGAACTCTCCGGCATCTCGACCGGCAACTCCGAGAAGACACGTTCATAGATCTCGCCCGGCCCGAACGAAGTGTACAGCCCCATTCCGGGTTCGAAATCGTGTCCCGCAAACTCGACGCGCGCCACGCACCCACCGACCTGCGAATTTCGCTCGAGCAGACACGTGCTGACGCCGCGGGCAGACAACAGTGCTGCGACTGTCAGCCCGCCGATACCACCACCCACGACGACTACGTCATACGCCATAAATGAACACTGATTGTTTCGAACAGTCGTCCGGCAAGTTCGAGTCCCGGAGCCGTTGGCGCGACGTCGGGAGTCTTCTCGAACAGCTTCTGATCGATGAAGGGCGAGAGAATGATGAAGAGCGACTGGATGCCGTTGAAGACCAGGTGAATGATGAACGGCGGCCACAACGAGCCGGTGTATGCACGCGAAAGCGTCAGCGTGAAACTGAGGATCGTGATGACGAGTATGACGCCGATGTTGTTCGAATACTGCAAAACGTGAACGCCGGCGAAAAGCAATGAAACGACGGCGACGGCGACGCCTTTGCCTGCCGCGCGTTCAAGCGGTGAATAGACTACGCCGCGGTATACGATTTCCTCGGTAAGCGGCGCCGTCAGCGCTGCGACAAGCGCCGTCGCAACCCGCGCTGCCATCGAACTCTCGACCAGCGCATCCAATTGCGTTTTGCCTCCGCCCAACATCGTCGTAACCGCCCAGCCGAGTGCGAGCAGCACGAGCGCGAGCAGCGCGCAAACGAGAGTGCCGACGCCGGGCGGGAGATTGTCGGGCCAACGGAAGCGCAGAGTCTCGAAAAACGGCCGCTTACCACCCTCGGTAACAAACAACCAGGCGAGCGCGAGCGTCAGCAAGTGCGTCGGCAGGACACCGAGAATCGACAGGAAGATCAGCATCTTGTCTGTCGCGAGTGCTTCCGGACGAGGCGGGCCGGACGTTACCCACATATGAATGATGTAGGGCAGCGCGACGATGACGGGCACGATCGCCAGCATGATGACGCTGAGAAACCAGAAGACAAATCCGATGATCACTTCCAACCACGCCGGCCGAAGTCTCGACAGTGCGGAAGGCGACCTCAGATCGTTGCGAACGGCTTGTGCTGGAAACCCTGCTGGCTCTTCGGGGAGCGGCGTCAAATGCGGAGAAGGCTCTTTGGTAATCACTGTCGCGAAGTGTAGGGAAGTTCAGAACACAAATCAAACAATCAAACTGCCGGATAATCGACCTCCAAAAACGGTGAACCGACGCGCGGCGCGGCGAGCATCAGCGCGATGATCGTTTTCGCGTCCTGAATCTCACCGCTGGTGATCATTTCCAACGCTTCAACCAGCGGGAGACGCACGACTTCGAGCACCTCGTCTTCTTCGGGGTTTTGTTTGCCTTCGGTTAGTTCGGTCGCGAGAAACACCCACATCTTCTCCTCACAAAAACCGGGTGAGACGAAGAATTCCGACAGCTTCTCCATGCGTCCGGCGACGAGTCCGAGCTCTTCCTGAAGTTCGCGCGCGGCGCCGTCTTCGGGCCGCTCGCCCTCGTCCAAACTGCCCGCAGGCGCTTCGAGCAGATAACGCACGGCGGGATGACGGTACTGACGTACGAGTGCGGCCGTTCCGTCGTCGAAAACCGGCAGGATCACCGCGCTGCCGTGATGATGGACCACTTCGCGCTGGTACCTGAGTTCGCCCTCTTGCACCGTGTCGACTGTGACGTTGAAGACGCGACCATCAAACACCTTTTGGCTGCTGATGATTTTTGGCAGTTCCATGTTCTCGTTTCCATTCTCCAATTAGATACAGCGATCCTGTAACACAGATTAAACCTTCAGGGGGAGTGATACGAAGAGAGGTTTCAAACCCGTCGGCGCCTGTTTTGGATTTTGTGACGGATCCGCGGGCGAATCGCAGCGCAATCGTTTCGAGCGTTTCGAGCGAGGCGGCGCGCGGGTTGTCGATCTGCGTAAGGATCAGGTTGTCGGCAAGCGGGAAAAGCAATTCACCGATGCGAACGAGTTGTTTGTCGCTCATCGCGCCGAACACGATCGTCAGCGGGCGACGGCCAAACTCGATCAGGTAGTCTCGCAGCGCTTCAGCGCCGGCCGGATTGTGCGCGCCGTCGAGAAGGACGGACGGTTCGCCGTCGAGCAGTTCCAGTCGGCCGGGATGGTTAGCCGTTTCTATGCCTGAAAAAATCGCGTCGTCTGAAATAGAAAGACTCTTCGCGACGGCAATGGCGATTGCGGCATTCTCAAGCTGATGCCTGCCACGGAGTCCGATGCGAATCGACTCCGACGTGGGCATTGCCAGAATTGGCTGAACGCCCGTTTTTTCACAGCGTCGAAGTAACACGGATAAGGCTTCCGGCTCTTGTTTGCCGATGATGGCTGTGACGCCGGGGCGGATTATCGCGGCTTTTTCACCGGCGATGCTTTCGATGGTGGAACCGAGATACTGCTCGTGGTCCATGGCGATCTGAGTAATCGCGACTGTGGAAGCATTTGCCGCCGTGGTCGAGTCGAGCCGTCCACCCATGCCCGTTTCGAGGATCGCCAGGTCGATCGCGGCTTCACGAAACGCCAGCAACGCGATCGCCGTTACGTGTTCGAAGAAAGTTGGTAGTGCTTCGACCTCGTTGGTGTCTAGTAGATGTTTTGCGGCGTCACGGACCGTTGCGGTGTGGCGTGCGAAATCGTCTTCGCTGATCTGCTCGCCGTTGATGCGAATGCGCTCGGTAATCGATACGAGATGAGGCGAAGTGTAGAGTCCGGTTTTGATCCCGGCGGCGCGAGAGATCGAATCCAGCATCACCGCAGTCGAACCTTTTCCATTCGTGCCGGCGATTTGGATCGCGCGATATGACGTTTCTGGATTGTCGAGAGATTCGAGAAGGAGTTCGGTATTTCTGAGGCCGAGTTTGAGGGTCAGAATCTCATGGCCCAGGCCAAAGAGATACTCAACCGCCTCATCAAAATGCATCTGCGGTCAATTTCTGGAAGCAGCACGGCGGCGAGCGCGTTCAATGTCCGACTCGCCGTGGATCTCGGGATTCATCATGAAGTTCAACAGCGTGATGATCTGGTTTCGCAACTCGCGTCGATCCACGATCGCGTCGACCATGCCGTGGTCAAGCAAAAACTCGGAGCGCTGAAAGTCTTTCGGCAACTTCTGACGGATCGTCTGCTCGATAACGCGTGGTCCAGCGAAACCGATCAGCGCTTTTGGTTCGGCGAGAATAACGTCGCCGAGCATTGCAAAACTCGCGGTAACGCCGCCCGTCGTCGGATCAGTTAGTACGGAAATAAAAGGCAGGTGCGCTTCATCGAGGGCAGCGAGTGCGGCGGAGATCTTGGCCATCTGCATCAGCGACAGCGTGCCTTCCTGCATCCGTGCACCACCCGAAGCCGAGAAGATCACGACGGCGCTGTGTTCGCGTAGCGCGCGTTCGATCAACCGGGTGACTTTCTCGCCCACTGCTGATCCCATCGATCCACCGATGAACGTCATGTCCATCGCCGCAGCGAGCACCGGATGATCGCCGACAGTGCCACGGCCGTTGATGACTGCTTCAGGAAGTCCCGAGCTGTCGGTGGCCTGGCTAAGACGCTCCGCATACGGCTTGCTATCGGTGAACCCGAGCGGATCGATCGAGATCACCTCCGCGTCGAGCTCTTCATACTTTCCCTCGTCGAACAGCAACTCCAGCCGCTCGCGCGCGCCGATGCGAAAGTGATAGCCGCAGTGTTTGCAAACCTGCAGTCCGTCTTCGAGCTCGCCCTTGAACAGGTGGGCCTCGCAACCGTCGCATTTGACGAAGACGTTCTCAGTCTTCACGACGCGTTCTTCAGGCGGAACGGATTCTATGCGCTTTGTTTTCTTACTGAACCAGGCCATAAGAATGGCGGGAAGGGTAGCACGAAAATCCCGGATTCAAAACTCGATCCCCTGCTGGGCCCGAATTCCCGCGGTAAATGGGTGCTTTATCTCAGTCATCTCGGTCACCAGGTCCGCCGCTTCGATCAGCTCCGGCGGGGCGTCGCGGCCGGTGACGACGATGTGCAAAGCCGGTTGCGCGGCGCGAATCGTCCGAAACTCGTCGAGCACTTCCTCAACCGGCAACATCTTGTAACTAAGCACGTAAACCAGCTCATCAAACACGAGGAGATCGTAGTCACCGGAGCGCATCTTCTCGACGCACAGGGCCCACGTGTCGCGTGCCGTCTTGATGTCCTGTTCGGGGTTTTTAGTGTCCCAGGTGAAGCCGTCGCCCATCGTGTGGACTTCGATACCGAGTTTTTCTGCGGATTCGTGCTCGCCGTAGCGGTCGTTGCGCGACTTCATGAACTGAATCATGCAGCACTTCAAACCGCGTCCGGCGGCGCGCATCATGAGGCCGAGCGCGCAAGTGGTCTTGCCTTTACCGTTTCCGGTATGGACCATCAGAAGTCCGCGCGTGTTTTCCTGATATTCTGCGCGTCGCCACTTATACTTTCTTGCTAAGTTAGAAGCTGGCACGGATTTCAATTAAGCGACGGATTCTCTGAGCGCGTCTTCAGTTACGTCACCATTCGCCCGCTTCACGGCGTCCTGCAACAGCCGAACGATCAACGTTTCCGCTTCTTCCCAGCTTCCCTTGAGCGTGCAGCCTGCCGCATTGCGATGTCCGCCCCCGCCAAACTTCTCCGCGACCTTCGCGACGTTCACATCGCCTTTCGATCGCAAACTGGTGCGATACATTCCGGGTTCGCACTCCTTCAGCATCGCGACCGCTTCCACTTCGCCGACCGTCAACGGATAGTTCACAAACCCATCCGCGTCTTCGTCGGAAGCGCTAGCCTGCCTCTGCATTTCGAGCGACTGCCGCATGCAGGCGACGCGTCCCGTTTCGTCGCGTCTCGCGGTCGACAGAACGGCGCCCATCAACTCGATCCGGCTCCACGGGTAACTCGCAAAAACTGCTTCCGCCGTCTTCGCGGGCTTCACGCCGGTGCGCACGAGTTCCGAGGCGACTTTGAACGTCCGCTCGGTCGTGTTCGAGTAATGAAACGATCCGGTGTCGGTGATCAGCGCAGTGTAAACACACTCCGCGATCTCTCTCGTCACGCGCACGCCCGTTGCTTTGCACAGGTTGTAGATCATCTCGCCGACTGCTGAGGCGGTCGAGTCGATCCAATTGATCGTGCCGAAGAGCGCAGTGGTTGAATGGTGGTCTATGTTGACGACGAATTGTTTCTCGATATCGGTCAGACCAGGTCGCGTGATGTCGGAACACTCGATGACAAACACGGCGTGGTAAGTAGGATCGACCGAGGGTGTGACTCGAACATCGCCGGCGCCGGGGAGTTGCTGGTACGCGTGCGGCACCGGGTCGCGCATGATGACTTCGACGTCTTTATCGAGAGCACGTAATAACCAGTACAGACCGAGTGAGGATCCTAAACTGTCGCCGTCCGGGCGGATATGCGAGGTGATCGCGAAACGACGTTTTGCCTCGATCAGCTCGACTACTTGACTAAGCATATTTTAGTGCTTGGTACTTAGTACTTCGTACTTTGTACCAGTTAGCGGTGGGTTGATCTAAGTGCAAGGTACTAAGTACTAAGCACAAAGAACCAAGATCAACACTAACTACTGCTTTCCTTTCCTTCTCTTCGCCACTCTCGTTCAATCTCTTCGAGCAATTGATCGACTCGCTCGCCCTCTTCCTCAACGCGATCGCGCACGAAATGAAGCTCGGGCGTGCGGGGCAGATTCAACGAAAGACCGAGTTGTTTGCGAACATAAGGCGCCGCATGCTTCAGGGCCGACAGCGCCTCTTGATGTTCTTTTTCATCACCGCGAACAGTGACGTAAACGCGCGCCGCTTTTTTGTCCGAAGACAGCTTGACGTCCGTTACCGTCACCGCCGTCAGACGCGGATCTTCGAGTTCATAACCAACTATCTGCGAAATCTCGTCTCGCAGAACATCTGCAACTCGTTCCGTCCGCCGCATAACTTACAGCTCTGTTGCCGCGACCCTTTCGACGACGTACGCCTCAATCTGATCTCCAACTTTCACGTCGTTGAAGTTTTCCAGACTGATACCGCACTCGAAACCTTCGCGAACTTCGGAAACATCGTCCTTGAACCGTCTCAACGAAGCGATGTTGCCTTCCCAACTCACGACGCCGTCGCGAATCACACGCGCGCGTGCGTTGCGACGAATAATCCCGTCGATAACCATGCAACCGGCGACCGTTCCGGCTTTCGGAACACGGAATACTTCGCGCACCGCCGCCTTGCCGAGGATCTTCTCCTTCTCGATCGCTTCGAGCATGCCGATCATGGCCGCGCGAATCTCTTCCTCGACCTTGTAAATGATCGAGTGGAGACGAATGTCGACGTCTTCCTGTTTCGCGACGTCGGCCGCGCGCGCCTCGGGACGCACGTTGAAGCCGATGATCACGACGGCTGACGACGACGATCCCGCCTGGGTTGCCGAACCCAGCAACACGTCGGATTCGGTAATCGCGCCGACACCGGAGCGAATCACTTTCACTTTCACGCGATCCGTCGACAGTTTCTGCAACGTCGATTTCAAAACTTCGACCGAGCCCTGCACGTCAGCCTTGATGATGACGAGCAGTTCCTTGACTTCACTCTCACCCAGCGCTTCGATACCGCGCTTGGTCGTCTGCAACAGCGCCGCCTGACGGCTCAACATCTGTCGATGTTGAGAGATCGACTGCGCCTTCGTGATGTCCGAAACGACCTGGAAGCTTTCACCCGCCTGCGGAACGCCCTGTAAACCAAGGACTTCCACAGGTGTTGCCGGTCCGGCTTCGGTGATCGGCTCGCCACGGTCGTTGAACATAGCGCGGACGCGTCCGTGGATCTGTCCGACGATGAACGGTTGGTGAATCTTCAGCGTTCCCTGCTGGACCAGCACCGTTGCCACCGCACCACGGCCGCGATCGAGTTTTGCTTCCAGCACGACGCCCGACGCCAAACGCGTCGGACTGGCGCGCAGGTTCAGAATGTCTGACGTCAACAGGATCGTTTCGAGCAGCGTGTCGAGGTTTTGACGTTTCTTCGCCGAGACCTGGACCATTTCCGTTTCGCCGCCCCAATCGAGTGGCGACAAGCCGTGCTTCGCGAGTTCCTGACGAACGCGATCCGCGTTGGCGTCAGGTTTGTCGATCTTGTTGATGGCGACAATGATCGGAACGCCCGCTGCGCGCGAGTGTTCGATCGCTTCGATCGTCTGCGGCATGACGCCGTCGTCGGCAGCGACGACGAGAACCACGATGTCGGTCGCCTTCGCACCGCG
>JAICGQ010000176.1 GCA_025923035.1 Pyrinomonadaceae bacterium
CGGCCCGACGCCGTAATTCAAATCGCTGCGATACTTGTTGTGATCTCCATCGACGCTTAAACCGCGATATCCAACCTCAATGCTGGAAACAACTGAATAGTCGCCAATCGCGTCTCCGTTTCCATTCGTCGAAGTTGGGCTGGGCGAGGCAGCCGGTTGCGGACTCGAAGACGGTTGCTGCGCGCGCAGGTTCACGACCACGATCAGCGCGATCGCGCCCATTACAAAACTCCACCACAAAATCTGCGCTTTTCTTTTCATCTGAAAAACACCGGACTCGTCCGCGAGCCGTGGATCTTGACGTGACAGGCCGTGCAACTCCCGTATTGCGCATTCAGATTGTGCGTTGGACCAGCCGGCTCATCGGCGCCCACACCGTGGTCCACGCTGTGACACGTCAAACAGAGATGATTCACGGCACTGAACTTCAACATCCTGGGGTTCGCCGAACCGTGCGGCACGTGACAGGCCACGCACCCTTCCGTCTTCACCGGTGCATGTTCGAAGGTAAATGGACCTTGCTTGTCCGTATGGCACTTGACGCATGCAGCGTCGACGCCCACGGCCAGCCGCGTCTGCTTCAACTCGAAACCGCCGTGCGGATTGTGGCAATCGGTGCAGCGCATTGCGCCTTCGAGCACCTTGTGATGGGACGGCATCGTGAACTGGTGTTTGACTTCGCTGTGACAGCTCAAACAAAGCTGCGGTTCACTGATCTTCAGCAGCTTGATGGTAGAGAAGCCGGGTTTCTCGGCGTTCGCACGTGTGATGAACACGTTCGAGCTCGCGAGATTTCTGCCGGTGATCTCGCCGTGGGATGAATGACAATCAGTACAACCGATGTCGTTGCGCCAATGTTCGCCGCGCCGAAAGTTATTGTGTTCTTCTCGACCGGCGTGACAGCCCAGGCAGGTTTCTGAGATTTGCTTCGACGATTTGTTCTTGAACGAAATGATCCTGGCAGGATCGCCTTCCTCGATGTGGGCCTTGCCTGGTCCATGACACGATTCGCACCCTGTCACCTTCTCTTTCCAACTCTTCAGGCTGCCGAGTTTTGCGTGTGACGTCGGGGTGAAGTGTTTGAATTGATCTTCATGGCAGTCTTTGCACGCGTCGCTGCCCACGTACTCATCGTCTCTGGCTGTGGTTTTGGTCGAGAAGTAGCTGGAAATCACCCAAAAACTGAGTGTGAGCAGAGTCAGCACCGTCACGACTCTTACGGTTCCGCTGGTGAGTTTTTTTCTCATGACCGTCCAGGGTTGGGGCGCGAACGGCGGAATCGTAGACGCTGTTTCCGGCGGTTGTTACTGGCAGTTTTGACAGTATTGGCGGGGAAGGCGACTTAGTACGATCAGCCTGCAAACAAGCACTAAGAGCACAAATCATCATGTCCAAAAACCTCATTACAGTTGACGGTAACGAGGCCGCCGCGTCCGTTGCATTTCGGGTAAGTGAAGCAATCGCCATCTTTCCCATCACTCCCAGCTCGCCGATGGCTGAACTGTGCGACGAATGGGCCAGCCGCGGAAAGACAAACCTTTGGGGCGTCGCGCCGGAGATCGCCGAGATGCAGTCGGAAGGTGGCGCCGCCGGAGCACTGCACGGCGCGTTACAAGCCGGAGCGCAGGCGACGACTTTCACCGCCTCGCAGGGTCTACTGCTAATGATCCCGAATATGTACAAGATCGCCGGCGAGCTCTCGCCGTTCACGATGCACGTGACCGCGAGGACACTTGCCGTTCACGCGCTCTCCATCTTCGGCGATCACTCGGACGTGATGGCGTGCCGCCAAACCGGATTCGCGCTTCTCTGTTCAAACTCAGTTCAGGAAGCGCATGACATGGCCGCGATTGCACACGCGGCAACACTCGAGTCGCGTGTTCCCTTCCTGCATTTCTTCGATGGGTTCCGCACGTCGCACGAGGTTTCGAAGATCGAGGCACTCAGCGACGACGATCTGCGCAGTCTCATTTCCGAAGAAGCGATATTTGCTCATCGTGAACGCGCACTGACGCCGGACCGGCCCGTATTGCGCGGCACGGCGCAAAACCCGGACGTGTTTTTCCAGGCGCGCGAAGCGGCCAACACCTATTACGACGCGACCCCGGGAATCGTCGAAAGCCTGATGACAAAACTGGCGGCACTCACCGGGCGCAACTATTCGCTCTTCGAATATGCCGGCGACCCGGACGCCGAACGCGTCATCGTCATCATGGGCTCGGGTGCGGAAACTGCACACGAGACCGTCGAGCATCTCGTAGCGAAAGGCGAAAAGGTTGGCATCGTTAAGGTTCGACTCTATCGTCCGTTCCTGCGACAGGTCTTCATCAAGGCGCTACCGGCGAGCACAAAAAGCATCGCCGTTCTCGACCGGACCAAGGAGCCGGGCGCGCCGGGAGATCCACTGTATCTCGACGTCGTAACCGCGCTTGCCGAAGCGCGCGCGGAAAAAGAGTCGAGCTTCTCGATCGAGCCAAACGTGATCGCCGGACGTTACGGTTTGTCGTCCAAAGAGTTCACGCCGGCTATGGTGAAGGCCGTGTTCGACGAACTAAGCAAACCCGATCCACGGCGTCACTTCACGATCGGAATCATTGACGACGTCACCCACACGTCACTCTCCTGGGATCCTTCGTTTCGAACGGAAGCAGACGACGTTTCGACTGCATTGTTTTACGGTCTCGGCGCAGACGGCACTGTCGGCGCAAACAAGAACTCGATCAAGATCATCGGACACGAGACCACTCAATTTGCGCAGGGCTACTTCGTGTACGACTCGAAGAAATCCGGCGCCATCACCGTTTCGCATTTGCGCACCAGTCCGCGGCCGATCCGTTCGGCCTACCTCGTTGAGCGAGCAGGATTTGTCGCGTGCCATCAGTTTGAATTCATCGACAAGATCGACATGCTCGAGTACGCTGCGCCCGGTGCTGTTTTTCTTCTGAATGCGTCCGGTGACGCGACTGCGGTGTGGGATCGTCTGCCGCGCGAAATGCAGCAACAGATGATTGAGAAGCGCATTCGTTTCTTCGTCATCGATGCGTACGCGCTGGCGAAGCAAGCGGGCATGGGCGGACGAATCAACACCATCATGCAAACCTGCTTCTTCGGTATTTCCGGCGTGCTGCCACGCGACGAAGCAATCGCCCACATCAAGAAGTCGATCGAGAAAACATATGGGAAGCGTGGACCGGAAGTCGTGCGACGCAACTGTGAAGTTGTCGACCTGGCGCTCGCTCATTTGAATGAAGTGCCGGTGCCGCAGGCGGTCTCGGCGACGAGATCGCGGCCGCCGCTTGTTTCGGAACTCGCGCCCGACTTCGTTCAGAAAGTCAGTGCGGTGATGATGGCCGGAAAAGGTGATCTGCTTCCGGTCAGCGCGTTTCCAGTGGATGGAACGTGGCCTGTGGGCACGGCGAAGTGGGAGAAACGGAATCTTGCACTCGAGATTCCGGTGTGGGATGCGAAGATCTGTATTCAGTGCAACCAGTGCGCGCTCGTGTGCCCGCACGCAGCGATCCGCGCCAAGGTTTATGAAGAACCCGCACTTGCCGGCGCGCCGGAAACTTTCAAGTCGACGGCTTACAAAGCCGCTGAATACAAAGGGAAAATGTTTACCATTCAGGTCGCGCCGGAAGACTGTACCGGTTGCAATCTCTGCGTGAACGTCTGCCCCGCCAAAGACAGGACCAACCCGAAACACAAAGCCATCAACATGGAACCGCAGGCGCCACTGCGCGACGCCGAACGTTCCAACTACGACTTCTTTCTCAATTTGCCAGAACTCGATCGCGCCGAAGTCGTGCGACTGGATCACAAAGGCTCGCAGTTTCTCGAACCGTTATTCGAGTACTCCGGCGCCTGCGCAGGCTGCGGCGAGACTCCGTATCTCAAGCTGTTGACGCAACTGTTCGGTGACCGCTTGCTGATCGCGAATGCGACCGGATGTTCGTCGATCTACGGTGGTAATCTGCCGACCACGCCATACACAACGAACCGCGACGGACGCGGCCCCGCATGGTCCAATTCCCTGTTTGAAGACAACGCGGAGTTTGGCTTCGGCTTCCGGCTCGCCCTCGATGCGCACCTCGCGGCCGTGCGGACACTGGTTCAACATCTCGCGCCGAGCATCGGTGAAACGCTCGCAACGGAGTTGATCGAGGCAAACCAGGACAACGAAGCGGAAATCACCGCGCAACGCGAACGAGTTCTGGTGTTGCGCAGCAAGTTGGCCGGAATCCAATCCGCCGAAGCACGACACCTCGAAAGCCTCGCAGACTATCTCGTCAGGAAAAGCGTTTGGCTGGTCGGCGGAGACGGTTGGGCCTACGACATCGGCTACGGCGGACTCGATCACGTTATCGCCAACCGCCGCGACGTCAACATTCTCGTACTCGACACGGAAGTTTACTCAAACACCGGCGGTCAACAATCCAAAGCGACGCCACTGGGCGCGGCGGCGAAGTTTGCCGCGTCAGGAAAGTCCGTCGGTAAGAAAGACCTGGGATTGTTGGCAAACATGTACGGGCACGTTTACGTCGCCCGCGTCGCGTTCGGCGCCAAGATGCTGCAAACGGTCCAGGCGTTTCGCGAAGCCGAAGCTTACCGCGGTCCATCGTTGATCATTGCGTACAGTCACTGCATCGCGCACGGCTACGACATGGCCCAGGGCGCGGCGCAACAAAAGCTCGCCGTTGATTCGGGGGTATGGCCGCTCTATCGATTCGATCCCAATCGAATCCCGAAGGGCGAGCCGCCGCTCAACCTCGATTATGGACCACCGAAGGCGAAGGTCGCCGATTACATGCGCAACGAGTCGCGTTTCCGCGTGATCGAACGCGCGGATCCCGCACGCTTCAAACACTTTCTCGAAGAGGCCCAGTCTGCGGCCGAAAGACGTTACGCCGTTTACGAGCAACTTGCCGGCATCAGCGTGCCCGCATTCGAGAAGAAAGATGAGAACGGCGGAAATCCGGAGGATGGCAAATGACACTCGCTACGACTTACATGGGCCTTCCGTTGCGTAACCCGCTAATCGTCGGCGCGGGTCCGTTGACCGGTGACTTCGATAACGTGCGACAACTCGAAGATGACGGCGCGGCCGCGCTCGTGCTGCCGTCGCTTTTCGAGGAAGACATCACCACCGAACAGTTGACTGACTTCTTTTCTTACGACACTTATGGCGACTCCTTCCCGGAGGCATCGAGTTACGCGCCCGATCCGGAATCGGCGCCTGGACCAGACGCATATCTCGAGCACTTGCGTCGTGTAAAAGCCGCGGTTGACATTCCCGTGATCGGATCGTTGAACGGCAGCACGCCCGGCGGCTGGCTGTCGTACGCGAAATTGATGGAACAAGCGGGCGCCGATGCCCTCGAGCTTCATCTCTTTCACTCCGCGAGCGATCCTGCGCTCAGTTCCGCCGAAGTCGAACGGCAAATGCTCCAGATACTCACCGCGGTCAAGGGCGAACTCAGGATTCCCGTGGCGGTGAAACTGGCGCCGCTCTTCACTGCCTTCGCCAACTTCGCGCTGCAACTCGACGCCGCAGGCGCAAACGCGCTGGTGCTGTTCACACGGTTTCACCGGATCGACTTCGACGTTATCGAATTGGAGGTGTTGCGCCGGGTGGAGTATTCGACGTCGGCCGAACTCGATCTGCGACTTCGAGGCGTAGCGGCACTTGCTGGACGCGTCAGAGCGTCGCTCGCAATCACCGGTGGGGTTCATACCGCGCTCGACGTGATCAAGGGCACAATGGCCGGCGCCCACGCAATGCAAACCGTCTCCGCAGTGATGCGCTATGGATCTGCGCACCTAAGAAAGGTGTTGACCGAAGTTGAGGCGTGGATGATTGCGAACGAATGGAATTCTCTCGCTGAAATGAGAGGCAACATGAGTTACCAACGCGTTCCCAACCCCGCCGCTTACGAACGCGAAAGTTTCAGACGAATGTTTTCCGTGGATGTAGCGAGGGGTTGAGAGGAGATTCTCGCATGTCACAAATCGGACCTGGCTATACGCTCATTAGCAGTGTTCTGCATCCAACTGACCTTTCAGAGAGCAGCCTCGTCGCATTTCATCACGCGCTGAAAGCGGCGATGGAAGCGAAGGCGCAACTTACGCTGTTGCACGTTTCAAAAGACAAAGACCTGAAGTGGTCTGATTTTCCGGGCGTGCGTCAGACGCTTGAACGTTGGGGAGCGTTACCGCCGGGAAGTCCGAAATCAGCGGTGGCCCAACTCGGTATCGAGGCTCGTAAGATCGTTGCTAACGACTCCGAGCCCGTCGATGCTGTGATCAATTATCTCGAAGAACACCCCACGGACTTGATCGTGCTATCGACGAGTCAACGTGACGGTCGTGTCCCGTGGCTCGGCAAGTCGATCGCGTCGCCGGTCACGCGGAAGGCCGGTGAGATGACGCTGTTGATTCCCGGCGATGTTGATGGTTTTGTTTCGGCAAAGGACGGCTCCGTAAACCTGAAGCGAATACTGATTCCGATCGCTCGCACGCCTCGACCGGATCCCGCGCTAAAAACCGCGGCCAGATTTGTTAAGAAGTTTGGCGCCAGGGAAGGGACTTTCATCGTCGTGCATGTCGGCACGTCAAACACGATGCCGGCGCTGAAGTTTCCGGAGATCGAGGGCTGGACGTGGCAGAAGGAGTTGCGCAGCGGTGAGGTTATCGACGGCATAATCCAAGCCGCAAAGGACTTTGAAGCCGATCTCATCATCATGGCAACCGACGGACGAAACGGTTTCCTCGACGGTCTGCGCGGCAGTCACAGCGAACGCATCCTGCGCTACGGTGTCGCGCCGTTACTTACGATCCCGATCGGCTCACGCATCTCACGCCATCTCACATAGTGCGCCGGAGATCGGTCATGGTTTCCTGACTGGTCTTCAACAAACCCTGACCAGGTCGATCAAGGTCGGCGATCAAGTAGAGCACCGATGAGAACCCGATAACGAGTGCAAGGACTGCGAGTGAGCGTCTGCTCTTCGCCAAACCAGACTGATAGCCAAGCATAACCATCGCCAGGATCAGCAACAGGTAGAGAACGATCCAGATTATTCCGGGCACGCGGCTGCGCACCGCGGCCATGACGCGCGTCGAATGCAGGTCGATCACCTGGTTCAGAGACGTGATGAACAGACTCGTGATCACGTTCTTCTCTTTTTCAGCCGTTATTACGGCCACCTCCCAGAGACGATTGAGCAGCTCTTCCGACTTCGCAAGGCCTTGTTCGATCTGACCAGTCTTTACCACTTCGAGCCGAACATCGACGTATTCGCGGAGCAGATTTCGCGATTCGGTGCGCATCGGGTCTGACAACATGGCCGCCCGAAGGTAACAAGTACCGATCGCGTTTGCTTCCTGCAACAGAATCTGCCGTCGAGCCTCGAAGCGCGTGCTCGCAAGGCCGAACGTGAACGCCAACATGAATGCCAGCAATCCGAGTGTCCCGCCAACCATTCCGCCAACCGGCGTTTCCTTCTCTTCCACCGAGCGCTTGAGACGATAACCCGCGAGTTGACGACCAGCCTCGACCGAAAGAAGAGCGATGGCCACCGTCAGCGGCAAAAGTGACCAGAGCGGAAAGCGATCAAGGAATGCAGTTATGTCCATCGTCGGTCCCTCAGCTCGTGATGCGACTCAATAACAAAGCGATGACGATCGTCGAGATGATCGTGACCAGCCCCGGCAGCATGAAACTGTGATTGAGTAGATACTTTCCGATCTTCGTCGTCCCCGTTTGATCGAATGAAACGGCAGCCAACAGCGTGCCGTACGTTGGCAGAAAGAAGATTCCATTGGCAGCGGGATACAACGCAGCCAACGTTACCGCGGGCAACTTCAGCGCGATGCCGACAGGCATCAGAATCGCCACGGTCGCCGCCTGGCTGAACAGCATCGCCGACAACACAAACAACCCGATCGCAAACGTCCACGGATACGCCTGCAACACGCTTTCGATGCCGCCGATGATTGAAACCCGATTGCCTTCAAAGAACGACGAACCCAGCCACGAGATGCCGAGTATGCAGATGATCGCGGTGATACCGCTGCGCATGATCGTTCCCTTCAAGGCAGTTTCCGGCGAGGCTTTGAACGCGAGCATGATCAGACCCGCGATCGCGATCATCACGATCATGATCGCCATGCTCATGCTCACTTGATCGGTCTCGGTTACGCCGTTCGCTGCCGCGACTTCGTACGCGGGCCGCAAGTTTGGAAAGATCCCGATCAATACAACCAGCACGATGCCGAGCAGAAAAAACACCATCGAACCACGCGCACGAAAGAGTTTCTTTGCGTCGAAGGACGGCGCCGGTTCGGGGATCTTCACTTCGCCGGTCGCGAGTCGCTTTTGATATTCCGGATCGGCGTCCAGGTTTCTGCCGCGCCAGGCCACCGATAATGCCCCGAGCAAGACGCCGAAGAATGTCGACGGAATCGTGATCGCCATCAGTCGTGGCAACGAGATTCCCTGGCCCAGCAGGAAACCAAGCATGGCCACCGTCGCCGCCGAGATCGGAGACGCGGTGACGCCCTGAAATCCGGCGATGACGCTAATCGAAAGGGGACGCTCAGGCCGGACATTGCCCGTGCGCGAAACCTCCGCGATCACCGGCAGCACGGCATAGATGACGTGCGTCGTACCCGCCGCCGCAACCAGCACGTACGTCACGATTGGTGCAACAAACGTGATGTACGGCGGTTTCTTGCGCATGATTTTTTCGGCCACGGAGACGAGGTAGTCGAGACCACCGGCGGCTTGCATTGTCGCCAGCGCGGTGATGACCGCGATGATCATTCCCAACACTGCCTGAGGTGGACCACCGGGTGGGAGCCCGAAGAGGAAGACGAAGACGAGTAGTCCGATCCCGGCCATCGCACCGAGCGCGATGCCGCCCAGACGTGCGCCTATGACGATACATCCCAGCAGGATGATCAACTCGATCCAGATCATGACGCACCTCTCAGTAAGTCGTGAACAGGTTTTGAATGTCAGACTTGGATCGCTGTTTCAACAGGGCCAACGATAAGAGCAGCCGGGCCTTTTGTGGATTGAGTTCATCGGACGCAATGAAGCCGAGTTCGTCGTCGTTGACCTCGACGTTTCTGCCGACGGTACCCGTCGCGACGCGCGAGCTTCTAACAACAATCACGCCTTTCTTCGCGGCATTAGCCGCTGCATCGAGCGACGCCTTGTTCATGTTGCCGTTACCGACGCCGGCGATGACAATTCCCTTTGCGCCATTCGCAACCGAGGCATCGATCAGATCGGCCGGCATGTCGACACACGCAAAGATGATGTCGACGCGCGGCAGTTTGGTTACGCCGGAAACGTCAAACTCGCTGCCGCTTGTGTGCTTCCACGCGGGTGTGTTGTAGAAATCGTTTTTGCCGTACGTTGCTACGCCGACGACGCCTCGCAACGGCGACATGAATGTTTGAATCGCGGTGGTGCTTGTTTTCGTAAGCGAGTGGGCCGCGTGTATCCAGTCGTTCATCACCACCAGTACGCCGCGGCCTTTCGCGTTCGGATCGATAGCCACGCCGACAGCGTTATAAAGGTTCAATGGACCATCCGCGCTGACGGCGGTGGACGGTCTCATCGAGCCGACCATCACCACGGGCTTCTCGCCTTTCACGACGAGATTCAGGAAAAACGCAGTCTCTTCCATCGTGTCAGTGCCGTGCGTGATCACAAAACCGTCGACGTCAGGCTGTTTCATGAGATCGTTGATGCGTTTGGCGAGCTTGAGCATTACCTCGAAAGACATGTCCTGCGAGCCGACGTTGGAGATCTGTTCGCCCTTGATGTTAGCCATGTCTTTGATACCGGGGACCGCGGCGATCATCGCGTCGATCGTTACGGCGCCGGACGTGTAAGCCGCTTGCGTGCCGCTGGCGGCGGCGCCCGCGATTGTCCCACCGGTCGCGAGTATGGTGATGTTTGGCTTTTTCTGCGCGTACGCTGACTGCCAGATTGAGAG
>JAICGQ010000177.1 GCA_025923035.1 Pyrinomonadaceae bacterium
CAGTATTGTCGGATTCATTCCCGCGGCGGTTGGCGGAAAGAAGGTCTCGTTGGCCCACTCGGGCAGCACCTTTAAGCCGAATCAGGCAGCACTCGAACGCTGGGAGGGTTGGTGGCGGCTGGTGCGTGTGGACCAGTGGGGCGTTTACTTCACGGGCGCGATCCTCGGCATGGCATTGCCCGCGATGCTGTATGTCACGTTTGTACCCTCCGGCACTGAGATTCGCGGACTCGGAATCGCAGCGGCGCTGGCCCAGGCGGTCGGCACTCAGAAAGGCGCTGTCTTCGGTTTTACGATCGCGTTCCTCGGCGTGTGGCTCCTGTTCAAGACCCAACTCGATATTCTCGACGCGATGTCACGCGCGATCACTGACATTCTTTGGACCGGCAGTACGCGAATACGAGCCTGGCGCGGCGGCGATGTGCGTGTCGTCTATTACGTAACACTCGGCGTGATCTCGTTGTGGGGCATTATCGCAATGCGTCTCACGCAGCCGATCATCCTGCTCGCACTTGGCGCAAACATGGCGGGCATCGTCTTCATCATCAGCTCACTGCACCTGCTTTACGTCAACACTCGCCTGCTTCCGGTGGAGCTGCGGCCGCCAATGTGGCGCCGGATCGCACTGGTCGCGCTCGCGCTTTTTTACGGGTTCTTCCTGACGATGTGGGTGTGGAGCAGCATCTTCGGTGCATCATGATTATTGATGGTACTCACAGCCAATTCTTATATGGCGTTGCCAGTTGCAATTGTCGGCAATGGTCGCTATAGTCTCGGGCAATCAGGGTGGTTGGTGAATCCTTCCATCCAAGTGGTTGTCGGGGTGAGGACGATGACCACATTAGATTAGGCGCGGCAGCCCAAAACTGTCGCGCCTTTTCGCAATCTACTCACTCTGAAGCACTCTTTTTTAAATAATATGTTCATTCGATTCTTCACCCTCTTGTCCTTGTTACTTACACCTGCGTTTGCTCACGTTTGTGCGCAACAGAAACAAGCAATCACACCAAAACCGGCGCCCACACCGCAGACGTTCTACGCCGAAGGCGTCTCGATCGAATTCACCGTGGAACCAGCGCGTTCGACCGAGCTAATCGCTGGTGAAGAGGCGACAGTGCGGTTCAAGATCTCCGGCACCGATGGCGGCGTGCCGCTCAGCAATCTGCGACCGGTAGCGTGGGTCGATCAGCGTGCGACGCAACAGATTTCCGACGCGCGCGCATGTCGCGAGAAGGTACAGTCGTTCCTACAGTCGTCGTTCACAAAGCGTCCGACAGTCGATCTCAACGCGTACTTCATCCTCGCGCTGAACAACGAGCCAAATATCTCGGTTATCGATCCGCTGAGCGGGTTTGGCGGGAGCAAACTCTACACGCTGGTCGTGCTGAAGAGTCAGGGCGAAGACTGGGTGTTAAGCCGCGACAACAAAAGGCTTTACGTCTCGATGCCGGCCGTCAATCAGGTCGCCGTGATCGACGTGCCGTCGTGGAAAGTCATCGCGAACGTAGACGCGGGTGTAAAACCGAGTCGACTCGTGTTGCAACGCGATGGCCGCTATTTGTGGGTTGGAAACGACAGCGCCGCCGAAAATGAGAGCGGCGTAACGGTGATCGACACCGTTACAAACAAACCACTCCGCCACATAACAACCGGCCTCGGTCATCACGAAATCGCACTGAACGACAACGACACGATCGCCTTTGTTACGAATAAAACTACCGGAACGGTATCCGTCATCGACGTCCGCAAGCTCGAGGTCGTCAAACAAACGGGCGGCGGCAGCCAACCGGCGGCGATTGCCTACTCCTCGTTGAGCAAGGCGGCTTACGTCGTGTACGAAGGCGACGGATCGATCGCGGTGATTGGTGGCGCGAAGCACGACTTGCTCGCGCGACTTCAGGGACAGCCGGGTCTGCGTTCGATTCGCATCTCGCCGGACGGGCGTTACGCTTTCGCGCTGAACACCAGCAAGAGCACGGTGCATGTTATCGATCTCTCGTCGAACCGCGTGGTGCAGAGCATCGGCATTGGACCAGGCGCCGATCAGATCGCGTTCACTCGCCAGTTTGCCTACATCCGATCCGCGGCGAGTGAAGCAGTGGCGATGATCCGGCTCGCAGATCTCGGCAAGGAAGCTTCGATCACCAGATTTCCGGCCGGACAAAAAGCTCCAGGCGAAGCACGCACTTCTTCGCTGGCGGACGCGATCGTTCCGTCGCCCGAAGACGGCTCAGTGTTGGTCGCGAATCCCGCGGACAAGATGATCTACTACTACACCGAAGGCATGGCCGCGCCGATGGGAAGTTTTCAAAACTACAAACGCGATCCGCGCGCGCTTCTCATCCTCGATAACAGTCTGCGCGAAACGCAGCGCGGCGTTTACACAACGACGCTGCGGCTCACCGGCGCCGGTCATTACGACGTCGCGTTCCTGCTCGACTCACCGCGCATCGTGAACTGTTTCGATCTCACCGTCGCAGAAAATCCGGACGCGCCAAGAAGAGTCGAGACCGCGTTCAAGATCGATCCGATCGCGAAACAAGCGCTCGCCAAGGTCGGCGAACGTTTCGATCTGCGTTTTCGCTTAGTCGACACGAAGACGGGTAAGCCAACGATGGATCTCGACGACGTACGCGTGCTGGTGTTTCTTGCGCCCGGCATCTGGCAACAGCGCGAGGATGCGAAGTCGGTCGGCGAAGGTGTTTACGAGATGAGCTTTGTGCCGCCGGATCCGGGCGTATACTATGTCTTCGTCCAGAGTGCTTCACTCGGACTCGAATTTAACCAGTCGACACCCCTAACTCTCTCGGCGATAAAGTGAATAAGGCAAGGTGAGATCGAAATGACAAAATTAATGATCTCGGTTGTGCTGCTTTTCGCGTTTAGTTTAGTCAGTGCGCAAGGTCAGGAGCCGGAACCGCCGGCGGCGCAGAAATACTTCAGCGACATTCAACTTGTGAACCAGGACGGCGTGAAGATGCGTTTTTACACCGACCTGCTTCAAGGCAAGACGGTGATCATCAACTCGTTCTTCGCGACCTGCCAGGGTAGCTGCCTGCCGCTCATGCGCAACCTGCAACAGGTGCAGACGTCGCTTGGCGATCGTCTCGGCAAGGACGCTCGCATCATTTCGATCAGCGTCGATCCGGCGGTCGACACGCCCGGGGCGTTGAAAGCGTATGCGAAAAAGGTTCAGGCGAAGGACGGCTGGTACTTCTTAACCGGCGACAAGGCGAGCGTCGAGTTCGCGCTCAAAAAACTCGGCCAGTTCGTTGAAGCCAAGGAGTCGCATCTCAACATCTTCATCATCGGCAACGAACGCACCGGGCTGTGGAAGAAAGCTTTCGGACTCGCCAAGAGCGAGGAGATCGTGAAAGTTGTCGACAGCGTCATCAACGATCAAGCACCCGCGAAGCAATAACCTTCGTCAAGCGCATCGATGAACAGTCGTTTCCTGACCGTGATCTGTTTGGCTCTCCTGAGTCTCGCTTTTGCCGGCCGGATCGCGATGGCCCAACAACCGCTCACCGCGCAGGAAATCCGCGGCAAACAGATCTACCTGCAAGGCGCCAGCCCATCCGGTAAAGACATTCTCGCTTACGTCGGCGATACGTCGCTGGAAGTTCCCGGCAACGTGATGGCCTGCGCGAACTGCCACGGCATCGCGGGGCAGGGAAAAGTGGAAGGCGGAATCAATCCTTCGAACGTCACCTGGGAAGCACTGACGAAGCCGTACGGCGTGAACCACGTCAACGGGCGCAAGCATCCGGCTTATACGAGTCGCGCGCTCGAATTGGCAATCACGCGCGGACTCGATCCCGCGGGAAACAAGTTGCTGTACGCGATGCCGCGCTACCAGATGTCGAAAGAAGATCTCGACGATCTCGTTGTCTACATGAAGCGACTGGGAACGGACGCCGATCCGGGAGTCAGCGAAAACAAGATCGTGATCGGCACGGCGTTTCCGACTGCTGGTCCGATTGGTGAATTGTCGCAGGCGGCCCGAGACGTAATCGCCGCTGCTTTCGCGGAAGTGAATGCGCAAGGTGGCGTTTACAGCCGTCAGCTCGAACTCAAGTCGCTCGCGGCGACGGGCAATACGAAGCTCACGCGTGCGGACGTCGAAAAGCTGATCGACGACGAGAAGGTTTTCGCACTGACCGGCATGATGCTCGCCGGCGTGGAAAAAGAGATCGTGCCGTTGCTGGCTGAAAAGGAAGTGCCGTTGATTGGCCCATTGACGCTCGATCCGAAGGTTGGTTCGCCGTTGAATCGTCAGATCTTTTATGTGCTGGACGGCGCTGCCGGACAGGCGCGTGCGGTGATCAGTTTCCTGGTTAAGAAGCCTGATTCTACGAAACCTTTGACGATCGCGGTCGTGCATTCAGGTGGCGAACTTGCGGCGAGTGTGGTCCACGCAGTGAAAGATCAGAGTCAGAAAGACAAGTTGGCCGCGCCGCAGGTAGTTGAATACGCCGCTGGGACGTTCGCTGCTGCTGAGATGGTCACGCGTTTGAAGCAAGCGAACATAACTGCGGTATTCTTCATGGGCGGTTCGGTTGAACTGCTGTCGCTGATGACGGAAGCCGCGAACGTGAGTTGGTTCCCGCAGATTTTCGTTCAAAGTGGTAACGCGAGCCAAACGCTTTTCGACGCGCCTGCCGGTTTTGAAGGCAAGGTGTTCTGCACCTTTCCGAGCGCGCCTGTCGATCAGACTGAGGAAGGGATAAAAGAGTTTCGGCTGCTGGGTGAGAAGTACAAGTTGCCGCAGAAACATCTCGCCGCCCAGGTATCGGCGTACAGTGCGGCGAAGATCCTGATCGAAGCACTGAAACGAGTTGGCAAAGACTTGAGCCGCGAGCGATTGGTCCAGGCGCTCGAAGGTTTTTACAACTACCAGACAGGCCTGACGCCGCCAATAACCTACGGTCCAAATCGCCGCGTCGGCGCCGCGGGCGCTTACATCGTGATGATCGATTTGAAAGAGAAAAAATTCGTACCTGTGAGTGGCTGGGTGTCCGTTAATTAGGATGAGACGTCTCATTTTCCTGCTGTTGGTGTTTCCGCATCTGGCACTCGTTGTCGAAGCTCAGGAACCGAGAGGCTGGCGTGGACTAGTGCCGTTGCAAGCCACTCGTCGCGACGTCGAAAGACTCGTCGGTGCACCAAAGACGCCCGGCGGATCGACGTACGAGAAGGACGGATTCTCTGTCTACGTTGACTACTCGGATGGACCTTGTGAAAAAGGCTGGCCTTATGGCTGGAACGTCGCGAGCGACACCGTTACAAGCATGCTCGTTGTTTCCAAAAACCTCGTCGTGGTCGCCTTTGCAAAAGACAACAAGAAGTATCAGAGAATTCCAGACCCTCACGTACAAGCCCGGGTTCATCACGTCGATCATGACCAGGGCGTTGACATAATCGTCGACGAGACGGACGACTCCATAAAAGGCATCAACTATATTCCGACATCAGCAGATGAAAAGTTGCGTTGTCCTGACGCAATGAATCGTCTACCCGCGGGCCGCACTCAGGCTGACGTATTTCGGAAGTTCGACGCCTACGGCGACCTTAAACCAACTCATGAACGTTATCGTTTGGATAGTGCAGCGCAGTACGCGGTCCAGGTTCCCGACTCGGTGATCTACATCATTGCGTACGCTGGCCGGGAGGCCTGGTCAGGTGAAGCCGAGGCGCGCGCAGTTTGTGCCCGCGATTACCTGATGAAGGAACATCGCATCAGCGACGAACGGATTCGCGCAATCGATGGCGGCTATCGTGGAAAAGCTGAGGTGGAGATCTATGTAGAGCCGAAGGACGGAGACCTGCCGCTGGCGATGCCGAGCCTTCGGCCGAGCAAGGTCAAGGTGATTGCTCAAAATATCGCAGCGCCATGTAACACCTCGCGCGTAAGCATTCCGGAGCCAAAATGAATCGACGCCGATTCAAGCTTGTGTTTGCACTCTTATGCGCGAGCGATCGGGGGGACTATCTCACAGTCTTGTACTAACGGCGATTCCTTTGGAGTGAAGATCGTTGGCTCGACGTTCACAATCTACTTCAAATCAGGCGCGCGCGCGTGGACCGCAATAGGGACGCGAAATGACGCAACTTACTCTGCTGCGGGTAAGATCGGAATGAGAGTAGGAGCCGGGTCGTTTGATGATTTTGGTGGCGGAACTTTGTGATTCATTCACGATACCGTCGCCACTACATACAAGTTTTCTCCGAGCATAGAGCCATAAAGCGCACGCTTGACAACGTTCTTTGCAAACTGAAACCGCGAGCCGTTCCCAGATGAACCTACGGGAGAAGAATCGTCTCTGCTCACGGCTTGAGGCTTAGGTGTAAATAGTTCTTCAACGCCCATGCCCATAGTTCCAATTTCAAGGATTTTGTAGCCTTGGGCGGCTAACAGTTTTTTAAGTGAAGACGGGTGAAAGTAGAAAAGGTGGATTGGGAAAGCAAGGTATCTCTCAGGATCGTGAGTCCACAGTGGTTTTAAGAACGAACCCCCCAGCCGTGCTCGAAGTGAATTGACATTGGGGACTTCGATGTAAATCAGCCCGTTTGGCTTGAGGGCTTTGCGAAGGTCAGACAACGTATCAGCAGGCGAGGGACAGTGCTCCAAGACATGAACCATTGTTACGACATCGACCTGTTGACCCATCTTAGACGAATCTGGATAGATGTCGAATTCCAGGTGTTTGCGTGGTGCGCCCGGTTCAATACCGCATACGTCCCAACCTCGCTTCTGCGCAGCGCGAAGCAGTTCCCCCGATCCACAGCCAAAGTCACAAAGCGAAGATGGCCGTCTAAGGCGTTCAACTACGTCGAGGCGGATGCGGGGATCGCTCGCTTTCGCCACGGTGTGGCACTCGTAACCGTCCGAATTATAAAAGCGTTCAAGATTCTCAGCAGACGGGCGAGGATTGACGAAGCGCACGTTACAAGTGTGGCAACGGGCGAGACCAAAGGACTCGGAAAACACACTCTGTCCAATTGCAACAGGAGGTGCGGGAATGCTTTTCCAGCGACCTCGACACAACGGGCAGGCGGACAAGGTATCCATAAGGTGCAGAGATGTTTTAGTGGCAGATATTCTCCTATTTTCGGCTCCCAAGTTCAACGCGCGGCAGTGCGCTCTGCTGTTGGGTTTTTTGCTTGTCAGGTACTGGTACAAGGTTTCTTGGACAGGTGGCGGCCAACAATCCAACTTGTTTGGACGCCATTCGTCTTGGACCAAGTGGAACGAACGACGGAGCGATCGCCAGCGTCGACAGCAACACGCAGATCACCCTGGCAACGGCGCGGACAGGCAGCAACCAAACCAATGTTGCGCTGACAACAAATGTCGGCGGACTGTGCGGCTTCAACGATTGGCTCAGTGATTACGTTAACAGTGACAACCTGCTTTAAGCGGGAAATTACGTCTTAAGAGCGGAGGTCGTTGACGACATCGGGCTGAGAACAAAATCGACTTCGGTTAGTATTAGCGTAAACAACCGTGGGAGGGATCAGTGAAAGTGACAACAGGGATAACGCAGCTCGCTTTATTAGTCATCGCCACCTTGCTCTTTTCAGGCGCTGAAATAACTGCGCAGAAGAGTCAAACCTCGAACTCAAAAACGCAGACGAAGGTCGTCTACTCCTGTCCGATGCATCCCGACGTCACGTCGACGAAACGCGGGAAGTGCCGGAAGTGCGGGATGGACTTGCGACGAACGAAAGCCGAAGTCGTAGACGTGCCGCCGGAAACCGCGCCGGTCGATCCCGCTTCGGATCCTTCGATTCCGAAAACCGAAAGCTATTCCTTCACTGCCACGAAAATCCCGCATGCGCGCGTCCTCGATCAAAACGGAAAGCAACTCAACTTCTACAACGATCTGATCAAAGGGAAGAGCGTCGCCATCAACTTCGTCTTTACCTCGTGCACCGCAATCTGTCCGCCGTTGACCGCGACCTTCCGCAAAGTGCAGCAGGAGGCCCGCACGCGTGGGCTCGACGTGCAACTGATCTCCGTGAGCGTCGATCCGACCGTCGACACCCCGGAACGTTTGCAGGCGTTTGCGAAGAAGTTCAATGCCGAACCCGGCTGGACGTTCGTCACCGGAGATAAAGCGGAGATCGATTCGCTGCTTCAGGCATTGGGTGTCGCCGTCGTCAACAAGAACGATCACACGCCGATGGTCCTGATCGGCAACGAGGCCACCGACCGCTGGACGAGAACGTATGGCTTGTCGTCACCGAAAAAGATCGTCGACCTCATCGCCGACGCTGCGTCGCCCAGGTAAGCGAAAACGCTCGAGCAAAACAGTTTCTAAAATGATCTGGCAAGTAATTTTGCTTGACAGGAAAACTAAACGAAACTACGCTTCGACTGTTTCTATTCCAAGGTCGTTTCTGTTCTTCTCACTGGCTGGTTACACCACACACTGACACCAGCATAAATAAAATGTTCCCTCCCTCGACACGAGCCCATGTTTGTTTGCTTCCTCGATTTTTTTACGTCTGCCGATCTGGAGAGTCAAAAAAGGAGAGTTAGAAATGCTCGGTTGGAGATCCCCCGTTCACGTTGTTACCTCATTAACAATGCTTGGTCTCAGTTTGTTTGCCGTGACGACGGCGCGTGCGCAAACGCCGAATGTCCCGGTAGACGGCAGGAGCTCGCGCAAACCAGTCGTTGAAGCATCAGAGCCCGCTGTCGCAAAAATTGACGCGGTGAAAACTGAAGCGACGCCAGTTACACCGGCAACACCCGCAGCCGATCCAGCGAAGCCTGTCGCACAAGCGACGCCAACGCCACCTCCGTGCCCCGCGGGCACGCGACTCGTCAAAGCCGACGTCGTAGCGATTCCGAAAGCCATCATGCTCAATCGGCTCGGCGCGACGATCCCGAACGCATTCATTTTTGCATTGAGACGAGACACGACCGGCTCGGGAACCAATCTTCAACTGCGTCCCGGCAAACGTCCGCGCCCGATCGTGTTGCGCGCAAACGTCGGCGACTGTCTGCAAGTCACATTTACAAACGCGATTCCGCCGTCGGCTTTCCAGGCTTCAACTCCGCAGAATCCTCCTGTCGGAACGCAGGAAGTTTCGCTTCACATTCAGGGAGTCGAATGGGCGTCGAGTAGCGCTGACGATGGTTCATTCGTCGGTCGAAACAATTCGAGTCTCGCAAGCGCGACACCCGCGCCGAGTCCGATGCCGCCGCCGACGCAGATTTACACTCTCTACGCGCGGAACGAAGGTACGTTTCTGCTCTACTCCATGGGCGACAACGAAGCCGCGCCGCTAGGTCAAGTCAGTCGCGGTCTATTCGGCGCATTGAACGTGCAGCCGAAAGGCGCAGAGTGGTATCGCAGCCAGGTCACGCAGAAAGAACTCGCACTCGCCACGAAAGGCAAAACGACCGGCGGCCAACCCGTAATCGACTACACCGCCACTTACCCCGCGAACTCGAAGTGGCCCGACGGCACAGACATTCCAGCCGACACACCGATCCTGAACATGCTCGACAAGAACGACAATCTTGTCTACACGGATCTAACGGCGATCATCACCGGTCCAAATGCCGGAAGATTTGCCGGCACGACCGGAGTGAACAATCCCGAGCCGCCGTGTAACGCTGCGAACAACGGCAGTGGTGCAGGCGATCCGCTTTTCTGCGCAAATCCCGCCGCGCCCGATCGCAAACAGCCCTATCGGGAAGTGACGATCATCTATCACGAAGTCGGGCAGGTCGCGACGCAGGCGTTTCCTGTGTTCACAGATCCGCAAATGGCGAGCACTGTGAACGCCGGTTTCGACGGTTTTGCGATCAACTTCGGCACGGGTGGTATCGGCGCGGAGGTTTACGCGAACCGCATCGGTGTTGGACCAATGGGCGGTTGCGTCGATTGCAAGTTTGAAGAGTTTTTC
>JAICGQ010000178.1 GCA_025923035.1 Pyrinomonadaceae bacterium
CGACGCCGGAGCCGACACCCGCATCGACGCCGGCGCCATAGCTTTTTGAATTTTTTAAGGTGAGACGAGCCCGAGGGGAATACCTTTAATGAAAAGAAATCTAACGGTCCTACTACTTTCCAGAGACGCTGCCGACGGCCGCGAAATGAACCGCGCCTTCAGCAGCCATTCCGGCGTCAGCGTATTGATGACCAGCGACGATGCCGAGCAGCTCTTTACCGAAACCATGAGACTGCGGCCCTCTGCCGTAGTCATCAACCTGGGCCACATGGGCGAGCCCGCCCTGAAGCTGGTGCAGCGCATGAAGACCGACTGCCCGACTACGGCCGTCATTTGTGCTTCTCGCGACTCTTCGCCCGATCTGATTCTTCACAGTCTGCGTGCCGGTGCTCGCGACTTCATCCGTCTTCCAATTAGCGAAGAAGAGTTGAACACCGTCGTCGATCGCACGGTGGAGTTCTGCGCGCAAAATGTTGCGGACGAGCCCAAAACGCGCGGCAAAGCGATCGCCGTCTTCTCGAGCAAGGGTGGCTGCGGCTGCTCATTGATCGCGACGAACCTCGCGCTGATCCAGAACACGCCGACGGTGCTCGTCGATCTCAACCTGCAATCGGGCGATCTGGAACTGATGTTAGGTGTGCGGCCGAAGTTTTCACTGGCCGATGTAGTTGAGAACCGCGATCGGCTCGACGACGCGCTGCTCGCGAGTTACCTCACGCACCACTCGCAGAACGTGGCGCTACTGGCAGCGCCGATCAAAGCAGAAAGCGCTGAAGACATCGAACCCAAACACATTTACGAAGTGATGGAACTGCTGCGGCAACGCTACCAGACCGTGATTGTCGATACGCCGCATAGCTTCGACGCCGCCACGATCTCAGCATTGGACAACTGCGATCAGATTCTCGTCGTGTTGACCCTGGAGATACATGCAATTCGCAGCACACGTCGCGCGCTCGAGATCTTCGACCGGCTCGGTTACTCGCGGAAGAAGATTCGTCTCGTGGTGAATCGCTGGAGCAAGAACGTCGAGCTCGATCAACGACAGGTGGAAGGTTTTCTTGGCGATCGCGTGCTCGGTTTCATTCAGAGCGACTACCGCGCAGCCGTCAACTCGATCAACCTGGGCCAACCGATGGTGCTGTCAGCGCCCACCTCGAAAGCAACCAGCGACCTGCGCCAGATCTCGGCGAAACTCTTCGACGGTAAAGTTGAACCAGCACCCGCAGGAAGCGAGTCCAAAAGATCGTTCAACTCAATTTTTCGCAGACAAGCACCGCAGATCGAAGATTTCGGACTGACGGCCGCACTGGAGCGCGCAAACCTCGGCGAAGCGCAATAGGAACCGGAACTTCTTTGAACATTTTGGGGACATAACAAATGGCACTACGTGAAAGATTAATTCGAGAAGGTGGCATGACTGCACCCTTGACTGATGACAACATCAGTAATCAACAAGGTTTCCAGGACATGAAGGCGCGGCTCCACCGCATGCTGATCAATCGCATGGACCTGACGAAGCTCGGCATGCTCGAGCCGGATCAACTCCATGAAGAAGTCGCACGACTCGCCGGCAGTCTGCTGGCACAGGAAGATACGCCACTCTCCGCTATCGAACGCGAGCGGCTGATTCACGAAGTACGCCACGAGCTGTTTGGTCTTGGGCCACTCGAGCAATTGCTCGCCGATACAACGATTTCCGATATTCTCGTCAACTCGCCTTACAACGTTTACATCGAGCGTCGCGGCAAACTCGAACGCACCAGCGTCGAATTCAAAGACAATGAACACCTGATGCGCGTTATTGAACGCATCGTTTCGTCAGTCGGCCGCCGCATTGACGAATCGTCGCCGATGGTCGACGCCCGTTTGAAAGACGGTTCGCGCGTCAACGCGATCATTCCGCCGCTTTCGCTCGATGGACCTGTGCTTTCAATTCGCCGTTTCGGCGCCGAGCCACTGCGCATGCCGCGGCTGATCGACGGCCAGGCGTTGACCGCCGACATGGCTTCGATGTTCGACATGTGCGTCAACTCCCGTCTGAATATTTTGATCTCGGGCGGTACGGGCGCAGGCAAGACGACGCTACTCAACGCGCTCTCGGCTTACATCCCCGTCACCGAACGCATCGTGACGATCGAAGACTCCGCTGAGTTGCAACTGCAGCAGCCACACGTTGTTCGCCTCGAAACTCGGCCACCCAATATCGAAGGCAAGGGTGAAGTGACGCAACGGGATCTCGTGCGCAACGCTTTGCGTATGCGGCCCGATCGCATCGTGATCGGCGAGGTCCGCGGCGGTGAAGCTATCGACATGCTTCAGGCGATGAACACCGGTCACGACGGTTCGCTCACCACGATTCACGCGAACAGCTCGCGCGACGCGTTGTCACGGATCGAAACGATGATTCAGATGACCGGAATGCGACTGTCCGATCGTGCGATGCGCCAGCAGATCGCTTCGGCCATTAACATGGTGGTCCAGGTTGCGCGTCTCAGCGACGGTACTCGACGGGTTACGTCCATCTCCGAAATCACCGGCATGGAGGGCGACACCATCACGATGCAGGAAGTGTTCACTTACGAACGCAAGGGCGTCGACAAAGATGGCCGCGTGATTGGCCGGTTCAAGCCGACTGGCGTACGCCCCCGTTTCGCCGAAAGGCTCAAGACTTACGGCTTGCAGTTGCCGCGGTCGTTCTTCGAGGAGGTTTACGGGTAATGGTTCTTATTTCCTTTGTAGTTTTCGTCACCTGTCTCTTCCTGACCTACGCGCTTTATCTAATTTCGTCGCGTGGCTCGGACAAGAAACGGGCGCTCTTGAAAGAGCGGCTCGCGGAAGCCATTCGCACGTCGGCGGGCTCCAGCGACGCGGAAGTGCAACTGGCGCGGGAAGAACTGCTGAGCGAGATTCCGTGGCTGAACCGCTCGCTGGTCAAGATCGAGATCACGTCGCGCATCAAGCGGATGATCGATCAGGCTGATCTGAACATCACCGTTATGCGGTTGGTTATGTTTGCCGGGATAGCGGGCGCGCTGGGATTTCTGGCAACGTCCATGGTCAGCCCATCGCGGCTCCTGCAATTAGTGGTCGGTGTGCTTGCGGGTTCGTTTCCGTTTCTGCACGTCATGGCGAAGCGCAAAAAACGGATGAAGCGTTTTCTGCAACTGCTGCCTGACACGCTCGACCTGATGAGTCGCGGATTGTCGGCCGGGCATGCATTCACCGAAGCGCTACACATGGTGGCGACGGAAATGCCGGAACCGATTGCGAGCGAGTTTCGCAAGACGTACGACGAACAGAATCTTGGTCTTTCGCTCAAGTTGGCACTCGAGAACCTGGTCCATCGCATGCCGTTGCTGGACCTTCGCATGTGCGTCACTGCCATTCTGATCCAACGTGAAACAGGCGGCAACCTCTCCGAATTGTTGGAGAAGGTGGCGCACACGATCCGCGAGCGTTTCCGCATTCAGGAAGACCTGAAGACGTTGACGCTGAGTTCGCGCTGGTCTGCGTGGCTGCTTTGTGCCCTACCGATCGGCCTCGCGGTCTACATGTCGGCGATGAATCCAACGTACATGGAAGTGATGTGGCGCGATCCGCGTGGACACCGGCTGCTTGCGCTGGCCGCCATTATGCAGGTGCTCGGTATGTTGATGGTTCGAAAGATCATGCAGATCAAGATTTGACGGGTGAAACTATGCTACTGATTTCAATTTCTACCTTCATCTGTATCGCCTTCGGGGTGATGGCCGTCTACTGGCTGATGTTCAGGCCGGCGAGCGCAACAGCCGCGCGTCTCCGTGAACTCGAAGAACCGCGCGGCGGCCTGGCCAGTATCGAGCACGACACCGTAGCGAATATCGCGGAGCGCATCGCCGATCCGATCAGCCGGCTGTTACCGCCGTCGGCTGCAAATGCGAAAAAGCTGCAAAAGCAATTGATGCAGGCAGGCTTTCGTTCACATTCGGCGCCGGCCATTTATCGTGCCTCACAGTTTCTGCTGATGCTGGCACTGCCCGCCGGGATCGTTCTTTTGTGGATCGCTATGGGCCGTCCGATTAACGGCGCGCTGATTCCCGGTCTGTTTGCGTTCGGCGCCGGTTTCATCTTGCCGCGCTTCATACTCAATCGCCTGGTAGCGAGCCGCCAGTTGAAGATCACGTGGGGCCTTGCCGACGCCCTCGATTTGATGGTGATCACGATGGAAGCCGGTCTCGGTCTGAATGCCGCGATGTTGAAAGTCTGTGAGGAACTGAAAGAGGTTCACCCGGACATCAGTAAAGAATTTGAACTGGCGAACCTCGAGATTCGAGTGGGTCGCGAGCGCAGCGAAGCACTGCGAAATCTCGCCGATCGCTCAGGCGTCGACGATCTGAATAGTCTGGTGGGCATGCTGATCCAGGCGGATCGCTTCGGCACCTCGATAGCCCGCGCCGTGCGCGTTTACTCCGACAGTTTGCGCACGAAACGACGGCAGCGCGCCGAACAGGCAGCTCAAAAAGCGGCGTTCAAATTATTGTTGCCGCTCGGTGCGCTGCTCTTCCCCACGATGATGATCGTCATCCTTGGTCCGGCACTGCTCAATATTTCCGACATGCTGGGTGGCGGCATAAGTAACTCGATTAACCTCAGGTAAGGAGTAACGAAATGAAAAAGCGCTTAATGATCATCCTGTCGCTGGTCGGGTTATTCGTCGTCATGGCTGAACCGCGGCAGGCAACGAACAGCATGCTGATGACCGACGCGGAAATCGCCGCGCTCGATGCGGCTGAGGCGAACTCCGTCGAAGACAACATGAAGACGGAAAATAAGGGAAACGTCTTCGTACGTGTGATCAAGGCGCCGTTCAAAGCGGTCGGTCGTCTGTTCGGCTGTTGCAAAAAGAAGGAAGACGACAACAAGTTTCATCGCCTCACCGAGAAAGACGTCAAACAATTCAAGAGCGCACCCACTACGCGCCTGATTGGCGTGACTGAGGCCAACAAATCAGGGCGTGAAACGGCGGCGGTCGTCGAGGGCGACGCGAGATCGTTCATGGAACGTGGTCGTTCGCACCTTAACAAAGGAATGCTGAACGAAGCGATCGCCGATCTCTCGAAAGCCTCGACGCTCGATCCGAACCTCGCTGACGCTCATAGCCTGCTCGGCGTCGCCTATCAGTTCAAAGGCATGCGCGACTGGGCCAGGCGTGAATTCGAAGTCGCGCTCAAACTCGATAAGAACAACGCGCAGATAATGAATAACTACGGTTATCTGCTCTACCTCAACGGCAATTACAAAGACGCGCTGGAGCAGCTCTCGAAAGCTTCGAAGATCGCGCCGAACGACACGCGTATTCTCAACAACCTTGCGCTGGCCCAATCGCAGTTAGGAAAGTACGACGCGGCGTATGAGAATTTTGTCCGCGCAGGCGGCGAAGTTTACGGCCGCGTCAGCATCGCCAACCGGCTGCAACTCGCCGGCCGCACCGAAGAGGCAAGCAAGTATTTCGAAGCGGCGAAGGTCACCGCGGAGAACCTGAAGAAAGAAGATCCCAACGCCCAGGCGATCACCGTTCTGCTCGAAATCAAGAACGGAAAGATTACGTTTGCGTCAGTGCCTGAGCGTCGCCCCGGATTAGAAACTTACGAAGCGACTGCGTTGCGTTACGCGCGGAAGCTGCGGTATCCGTCCGACAAAAACGGAGCGGAGTCAGTTGTAGTTCGTGTCAGTCCGACGCCGGGGTCATAGACTCCGGCCGGTAAATCCGCCTCTCCGCAGTTTTGAGGGCAGTTCAGCTGCGGAGGGACGGATCGAAAAAACCACCCGACTTGTCAAAACTAAACTCGAGGACTTGATATGCCGCACCTGAACATACTCACGCGCGCAGAGATCGAAAGCCTGGGACCGCCGGCCCTTGATGAACTCGAAGACACTGGAGTCGCGCAGCAGTTTTTATGCGACCTTACTCTGAAACACGTCGCCTCGCTTCCCGATCCGAGCACTGCGTCAGTTGCGGAACGACTCAAGCTGCCAAAGGCGCTCACGGAAGAGCTGCTCTATCATTTGTATCGCGAGAAGTTGATCGAAATGCGGCTGCAAAGCGCTGTCGGCGCGACGCGCTACGCGATGTTGGACCATGGCTGGGAACGACTGTCGCGGTTGCAGAGTCAGAACGGCTATGTTGGACCAGCGCCTGTCTCGCTTACTGACTACGCGCACATGATGCGTCTTCAGGCAGTACCGTTTCGTCCAGCGTCGATGGAAAGCGTGCGCGCTGCTTTCCGCGATCTCGTGCTGCCCGACTCGCTCCTGCAGACACTCGGCTGCGTTATCAATTCCCGCTCGTCACTATTTCTGACAGGCCTTCCCGGCACCGGCAAAACGGCCGTGTCCGAACGCATGAACCAGGCGCTGTTCGGCAACATCTGGATTCCGTACGCGATCGAGGTCGACGGACAGATCATTCGCATCTTCGACCCGCACAGCCACCATCCAGCACCGGAAAACAACTCCGCACTCGAACACGATCGCCGTTGGGTCGAGATCGAGCGCCCGCTGATCATCGTCGGCGGCGAACTGACTCTCGAAAACGCGGACCTCGCATGGTCCACTGCCGCGAAGTTTTACGAAGCGCCGTTTCAGGTGAAGTCAAACGGCGGCACGCTCGTGATCGACGACTTTGGCCGGCAGCGCATGCCTCCCCAGGATTTATTGAATCGCTGGATCCTGCCGCTCGAACGGCGCGTGGATTTCCTGACGCTGCACAACGGCAAGAAGATCGAAGTGCCGTTTGAGCAGCTCGTCGTGTTCTCCACGAACCTCGAAGAGAGGGATCTGGTTGACGAAGCGTTTCTGCGTCGCATGGGCTATCGCGCTCGTGTCGAGCCGCCGACGGCAGGCGCGTTTGTCGAAATCTTCAAGCGGACTGCAACCGGCCGTGGAATTCAGGTCGACCAGCAGTGTCTCGATCACCTTCTGGCCAAGTACGCCGCCGAAAAACGAATCATGAAAGGCTGCGAGCCGCGCGACCTGCTGAACAAGGTAAACGACATCTGCATCTTCGAAGGTCGCACTCCCCAACTGACGACGCATTTGATCGATCTGGCGTGGGGTAATTACTTCGGTACAGCCCACAGCTTCGCTCCGGAATATCAGCGGTTCGAGATGGCCGCTCAGTAAGACCGTGTTTTTGAGCCGAACATTGTGTGTTTGTCTGCTGCTGGCGCTGTCGACCGGGATCGTCGTCGCCCAACAAACTCGCATCACGTTGACCGACGGATATTCGTTCGAGGTTGACGAGGTGGCAAAACAGGGCGACGAAATCTGGTACCGGCAGGGCTCGGTCTGGAAGCGGCTTAACGGTTCGGTAAAGAAACTAACAACGCTGAAGAAAGAGGAACCGGCCCCGGCAAAAAATACACCCGCCCCCGCGCCAGTTCCGACCACGCCGCCCGCTGAAGCAGCGCCCCTGGCGATCTGGATTTATCTCGACGGCGGCGCCCGGATGCGGGTCGACGAAGTAACAGAATCCGCCGATGGCGCGTGGTTTCGCCGCGGAAATGTGCAGAAGTTTCTCGAGCGGGACCACATCGTCCGTATCGAACGAGAACAGCCGGTCGTGGCGACCGCGCGCGGTGCGGCCTGGAGAGAAAATGGCTGGACCTCCGGAAATGCGCGTATTGATACTTTAATAAAGATGAATGCCGCCCGGTTTGGGGTCGACCCGTACCTGGTCTTTTGCGTGATCGAGCAGGAATCGCAGTTCAAACAGTTCGCTCGAAGCCCAAAAGGCGCGCAGGGACTGATGCAATTGATGCCCGGAACAGCGCGGCGCCTGGGTGTTCGCAAGCCTTACGATCCGGCCGAGAACATCATGGGCGGGACCCGTTATTTGAAGGAGCTGATGACGATGTTCGGCGGTCGAGTCGATCTGGTGCTCGCGAGTTATAATGCCGGGGAGGGCGCGGTAATGAAGTATGGACGCAACGTTCCCCCATATCGTGAAACTCGTGATTACGTGAAGAAGATCGGCAAGCGTTATGGCATCGACGGCCGCAAACCGACGGAAGAAAACGATATGCCGGCTCCGCAGAGATAAATAGTTGAAAGTATGGGGTGACACATGAATTCATTCGCAACGCGCATTATCTGTTCCGTCTCCCTCGTTCTTACTCTTTCGCTCGTCGCGCTGGGCCAAACGCAGCCGGCGCAGAACCCGGCCCTCAATAACGCCGCCATCGTGAAACTCACCAAGGCCGGCTTCAAAGAAAAAACCATCATCTCGATCATCAATACACGCATTCCGAATTTCGACTTGTCACCGGATCGTATGATCGATCTCAAGCGCAGCGGTGTGAGTGAAAAAGTGATCATGGCCATGCTTTCACGACAGGAAGGTCTGGACATGATGATGGACGACGAAAACTGGAGTGACGAGCAGTTCATGACGCAGGGCCTCGATCCGAAGTCATCAACCGGTTCGTCGAGCGGTAGCGCTCCCGCTGATGGTGACACGAACATTTTTGGATCCGGAACCGGCGTGAAAGGCAAAAGCAGATCGCAGGGCCGTGATGGCGTGGTCGAGAACGACACGATTACGACCGGAAGCGCGACTGTAAAGATCATCAGACCTCCTGCCGAACCAGGTGGCGCCCCAACGTCTACGAAACTCGAGAAAACCAAGAGCCTCACAAACGATTCGATCATCGAGTTGGTCGAAGCAGGTTTCTCGGAAGGGACCATCATTCGTCGTATCGAACAATCGCCCGTCGAGTTTGATCTGGCCGCCAACAAGTTGGAAGAACTGAAGAAACGCCGGGTCAGCGAGAAAGTTCTCGCTGCTATGAAAGCGGCGATGGGCGAAGACAAGTAACAACATTGCCAAGTGTCGATTGCCGATTTCCAATTGGTGACTGAAGCCGTGACAAGAACAAGTTAGGGAAGGGGGCAAGCGGAGCGCGCCCCCGCTCCGGCGGGAACATGAACATGCCAGCAGCTATAGCGAGCAGTCATTTTCAAAGAGCGATACTCGTTATCGGAGTAGTGCTCTTGTTGTTAGGGTTTAGCTTCGACCTCCAGGTGGTTGACGCGCAGAGAAAGCGGACCACTCCGCAACGCGCAGCTCAACCGAAACCGACGCCGAAACCGCGAACTGCGCTCGAACAGATGGGCGCGCCGCCGCCGGTGCCGACGTTAAAGAAACAACCCGAGCAGGAACTTAATCCTGAAGACGTGGTCAAAGTCGACACGACTGAGGTGATGTTTCCTGTCTCTGTGCGCGATGACAGCGGTCGTCTGATCAACAATCTCACGCGAAACGACTTTCGCGTTTTCGAAGACAACACCCTGCAACCACTCAGCGACCTTGCGCTGCGTCAGGTTCCCGTTGACGTGATTCTGATGGTGGACGCGTCGTCGTCAGTAGCGAACAATCTCGACGATTTTCGTCGTGCCGCGCAGGGATTTGCTGCGAAGCTGGCGGCTGAAGATCGGATCAGCCTGATCAAGTTTGACGATCGGATCGAGCTTTTGCAGGACTGGACCAAGAGCCGCTTCCAGTTACAACGCGCACTGAATCGCATCGAACCGGGCATGTACACGCGCTTCAACGATGCGCTGTTGCTGGCGTCGAAAGAACAGTTTGGCGGACCGTCGCTGAAGTCTCGTCGCGCGGTGATCGTGCTGTCGGACGGTCTCGACAATGGTCAAGGCACAACGACACTCGAGGCTGCCCTGCAGGCGATGATTCGATCGCAAGTGACGGCCTACATCGTCAGCAACACCGAGATCTCCCGAGCAGCGAAACGAGCCGAGCTCGATACGCTGCTAGGCGGCACCGAATCGTCCGTTAGATTCAACCAGGTAAACATCGATCGTTTGCGGCTCGGATTGCAGGCCCTCGATAAA
>JAICGQ010000179.1 GCA_025923035.1 Pyrinomonadaceae bacterium
CGAGTTCTTTTATCTCAAACTTCCCGCCTTCGCGGACATACCCACGCATGTAAGCGCCGGATCCGAAACGCTGCCTATTCTCCGGTGGTTGCGTGGATCCCTCAGCAGCGAGTACCACTCCCGGATCGAGCGTATATAACGACTCGGGTGCTGGTCCATCAAACTTGATCGTTCCGTAAACTGCGGCGCCTTCATCGACCCTCGCGTTTAGCACCACGTCTTCATTAGCTACAGTAACGGTGAATGTTTTCGGAGCGATGTAAACGTGACCGCCCGTTTCTGTCGAGCCAATTCTGGCTGTGCCGCTGAATCTCACCACGTACTTTCCCGCGGGAATTCCGTTTAGGGACCATTCGCCTTCGCGATCTCCACGGACCGTCGCGTCCATCACACTTTCGATACCAGCCTCGTCCACACGTTCGATCAATACGCCGACATAACCAGCGGGCTCGTCGTTTGGTCCAAAAGTCACTCGGCCGGAGATCCTGCGCGGAATCCGTTCCGGCATTCGAACATCAATGCTTGTCGATTCACTGCCCTCGACGACCGTCACTACCTGTGCCCCTTTGATATTCAACGCGGACGGATGGTAAGCCACCATCATTGAGCCGTTGCTGTAAGCGTCCTCTGCGTGGGCCGCTCTGTCGTAGGCGAGCACCGGTTCTGAGACCCGCACGATGTAGTCGCCCGATTCCAGACCAGCGATACGATAAACGCCACTCGGATCAGTCTTCTTCAGCTCCTTGTCTGACGAAGCTAACGACGCAAACGTCACCGGTATCCACTTATCGTTTTCACGTCTGAATAATTTGATCTCTGCGTTCGGCACCGGCTGATCGTCTTCGGTTACGACTCGTCCGGTTATCACGCCACCGCGCACCGCCTGCAGTTTCACGTCGACGTTATCAGTTCCGTTTACGACAATCTCGGTAAAAAGATCTCGTTTCGAGTTGAGCCGGAGTTGCGCGGTCACGGGACCCATGTTCTGTTGAATGCTCACGGGCATGAGAATTCCCGGAGCATCGGCGAAGAGTATGTAACGTCCGGCCTCCACTTTTTGAAACACGAACTCGCCGCGTCCATTAGTGACGCCGCCCATCTGCCAAACTCCGCTTTCGCTGCGCAGCAGGTTCACGCTGGCCTTACGCATCGGACGGCCGGTGTCGGAATACGTCAACGTTCCCCGCACAGTCGATCCTGCGCGGCGTTCTGGCGCCGGCTGGTCCTGGGCCACGGATGTAATTGCTGGCGTGACGATACACAGACAAACCACCACGCCCGCGAGAATAGTTCGGATAGCGAGAATCATTTCTTTGGCTTCGCGACGGTCAACTCGATGCGTTTTTCTTCCTTGCTCTGCAATGTGACCGTTCGCGCCGTTGAAGCTTGCAAGCGCACAAACTCTACGATCGATTGGAACGGCTGATTGCCGGCCGGCCAGGTGAAAACAAGATACTCGCCGGGCGCACACGTCACCCTGAACTCACCCGCAGCATTCGTCATCGCAAAACGACGCGAGCTGCGCAAGTGCCACAACTTCGAATCGGCCTTCACCAGCAAGACGCCACCGCCTGCCGCCGGCGCCGCATCTTCCTTGAACTGCACGCGGCCAGTCAGCAAAGCTAACCCTTTCGCGATATTTATCCGGACGCCCGCAACTTCGGCGCCTTCGGTTAAGACGATCGGTTCGCGCAACAGATCCTGCCCGCCAAGAGTGATCGACTTCAGGTAGGAATCCGGAAAGCCCGACACGTCGGCGTCGAGTATCACTTCCCCGGTCGGCAGGCCGTCCAGCATGAAACTCCCGTCGGGACTGTTGTGGTGCGGAACACTCAACAGCAACTCGTTGCCGCCCCTTTGGTCCACCAGGATGGACGCCTTGATCGGTTCGGATCCTTCGACGTTAACAGTCCCGAGAATCCTGCTCCCCACCGGCAACTCGATCGTCACGTCTGTCAGGTCTTCGTCCTCGAGCGTCAACTCTACTTGCTGGAATACAACCCGATCCGGATCGATTCGCTGATGTGAGCCGCTGTCGTCCGCCGCCGCACCATCCCGTGTGTTAGCTTTTTCGTCTTTGGGTGGAGCGCCAAAAGCGGTGACCACATACTTGCCGGGCGGCAGATCGATGAACTTCCATTCGCCATTCTTTTCAACCATTAAAAACGGCGGAACACTCCTCGACACCAGGCTAAAATCCCTGAGGATGCTTCCTCCACCGTCCTGGTCGTTCGCCATGGATTCATACAATGTCCCAAGCGAAAGGTCGACTCTCGGCTCGTTCTTCCGGCTTATAATCACCGCCGCAGGGTGCGCTACTTTTCCGGTGTTTCGCCATTTGAGCACACCCGAGATCTCGCGCAATGGATTCTCGTTGAGCGTGATGTTTATTCCAGTGATCTCCGAGCCGGATTGAATCTCGATCGGCTTCGCTTCAGAAATGTCTGTCACACCCGGATAGTAAGCAGTTGGAATTCCCACTTCCTCCTGGGAAACCCTGGCTTTCCCCAGCGGAAGTCTGCCGGCGGCGACGCCGACAAAATACTCACCGTCCGGCAAACCGTCGATCCGGTACATGCCACGATCGTTCGTAGACGCCGCCTCCGTCAAAAACGGCACAACGACGCCGCCTTTGCGCCGGAACAGTACGATTCGCCCGGCGAGAACGGGTTCTTTATCAACGTACGTGATTGTCCCCTTGATCGTGCCGGCGCGAAACGCGCGCACTTCGCACCGGATCGAATTGCTCCCATCGACGGTGACCTGCGTGTGCTCCATTTCAGTGTCGCTGCCGATCCCGAACTCGTTGACCGCGTAGGCCGAGCGCGGAAACAACAGGCCCGCAGCTTCTGCAACGACGAAGTACGACCCTGCCGAAACCTCGCTAAAGCGAAACTCGCCGCGGATGTTCGCCGCGGTAGTGCGGGTTGGCCCAAGCCTCATGCTCGTATACAACTTCAAGGTAGCGCGACGCACGGGACGTCCGGTGTCAGCGAAAACCACGCGGCCCGTGATGATCGATTGCGCGGCCGGCGTCTCTTTTTGCGCTGCGGCAATCGAAGGCAGGCACATCAGCGCAATGAAAAGCAGCATGCGGATTTTAGTTGTCGAGGTCATTTGGTGCCTGGATCAATTAACTCCGATCGGTATCTTCACGCCTTTTAGTTTTTCCCCGCCGCGGATCTTAACCCGCGTCAACTTCTTACTTTCGGTCTTGAAGTAATCGTCATTGAGCGGCGGCAGGGTCTTTATCTGGGCCGGCGTCAGTGCCATGACGAAGTACTCTCCCGGCGGAACTGTGAAAGCGAATCTGCCCTGCGCGTCTGAATGCTCGATGCGAGGCTCGGTCAAGATTCTTCGCATGGCGTCGGTTGCCGGAGCAAGCACCACGGTCGCTTCAACAACACGATGCTTTCCCTGTCCGGCGGCAGGGGCGATCTCACCTTCGATACTGGCGAAGTCTGTGGCGAACGAGATGACCACATCGTCAATCACTGCGCCATCTTTCAACCTCAGTGGAGACTGCGTCAGATCAACGCCTTTTCTGATAACCGACTTCAGATAAAAATCTTCGTTCGGCACGACGGACATCGCGAACCAGTATTTGCCCGCGGGTAAAGCGCCCGCTTGAAAAGACCCGTCCTTCGGGTGACCATTGATTCGGAACGTCTTCGCCAGTTTGTGACGAATCGATGCACCGCTCGCGCCGGTATCGTCGCCTGCCGGAACCAGAAGAGGGACCAGGTCATATATGTTTTTGGGTATCTTCCCATCGAGCGTTAACTTTCCTGAAATCGTCGCCCCGGGAGTGAGTTTGATATCAGGGACAACGGCATCACCACCTGCCACTCGAACGCTGATCCGTTTAGGTGCGACCATACGACTGCTCGTGTTTTCACCGTCTCGGAGTTCTATATAGTCGGCGATCGATATCACGTACTCGCCGGCGGGAACGCCCGGTATGCGGAAACTCCCATCGCTGTCTGTGTAGATGTCACCGTCGTAAAGATCATAGGCGTAATCGAATTCGTCTTTGCGGTGGATCTTCAGCCGGGCCCGAACTCCGGCTTCGTCGCCTGGTCCAAGTACCCTGCCTGAAATTGAGTATGGTGTAAGTGGCGGCAAGCGGATATCGATGCCGGTTGATTCACCGCCCTCAACTACAGTAACGACCTGCGCCTCTGGAATGCTGGTAGCCGATGGATAATACGTCAGCATCATCGACCCTTTGCCGTACGCGTCGTCTGGAGGATTCCCGCCAAGAGGGACGTCCTGTTCGGAAACCCGAACCAGATAATCGCCCGCCGGCAGCCCGGCGATGCGATAGACACCATTCGGATCCGTCATTAACTCTTTTCGATTCCGATATGTATTCCAGGTGTGTTCGACGGGCTCCCATTCACCGTTCTCAAGACGCAGAAGTTTGATGTCTGCTTTCGGTAAAGGTTGATCGTCGTCGGTCACGACGCGGCCCGTAATGACTCCGCCACGCACCGCGTGGACTTTCACGTCGACGCCGTCGGTGCCGTTGACCACCACCTCGGTAAACAGATCACGCTTGTCGTACAACCTGACTTGCGCAATCACAGGATTTCGACGCGTCGTAAGGCCCTGCGGCTTGAGAATTCCCTGCGCATCAACGAGCAGTGCGTAACGTCCGGCCGGAACGCCTTGCAGCACAAACTCGCCATGGTGATCGGTATAACTCTCCGACACTGTGTCGCCATCCGCGTCACGCAGCAGCCCTACCCTGGCGTTTCGTAGCGGGCGGCCCGTGTCTGAGTAAGTGACAACGCCGCGCACTGTCGATCCGCCCGCTTTCTTCGGTTCTTCCTGCGTCGCTGCTTCACTGGTCGAAGCAACGATCACGACAGATACTGCGAGCGCAGCAAGAATGGTTCGGATGGTCTGGGCCGTGAGGCTCATGTTTTGGTCGTTCGACTCCGGGGAGAACAACACAGCAAAAGGCGGGCCTAGTTTAACCTAATCTTTCTACTTCCGTTTTCGGATCTTCATCTGGTCCCGCAGCAGATCCGTTTGCGCGAGCAACACGTCGTCCATCGACGTGCTGCGGCCATCCGACATCCATTTGACCATCGAGGCCACGAAAAGTTCCTTTAAATAGGCGAACGAGAAGCCGTCGGTGGCGCTGACGATGCGGGTCGCGCCTTTTTCCGACAGTTGTAGATCTGTTTGCAGCTCGGCGTTCCAGTTTCTGATGTATGCCAGACGTTCGGCTTCGGCCGGCAGGTTGAAGTAGTACTTGCGGTCGAAGCGGCTCGGACGGTCGAGGATCGACGCGTCGAGTTTTTCCGGGTGGTTTGTGGTCGCGAGCACGGCGACGCCACTGTTTGACTGGAAGCCGTCGAGCTCGTTGAGGAAGCACGAACGGTTGGTGTCGTCGATCATCGAGTCGAGGTCTTCGAGGACGACGAGGCACGGCGCCATGCGTGCGCGTTGGAAAACTTCGGCCATGTTCTCTTGCTCCGTGCCGTATTCCGCCTTGAAGCTGCGCACGTAGAGGCATGGTTTGCCCAGGTGGTTGATCAGCGCTTTGAGCGTGTGGGTCTTGCCGTTTCCTGGTGGTCCAATGAAGACGGCGCCGCGTTTCCAGGGGATGCCGTAGCGTTCGTAGACTTCGCGCGACGCGAAGAACTGTGTGAAGTCGTTTTGGATCTCTTTTTTCAACGAGCCTTGCAGAACGAGATTGTCGAAGGTGGACGTTTTGATCGAGTTGAAGAGGGTTTTGTCTTTTTCGAAGTAGCCGTCGTGGTAGACGAGGATTTCACCGCGCACTTCGCAGTTCCATTCGCAAACGGCGTTGAAGAATGACTCCGCGAGGTCCGGAGCGTCCGCGACGATCCAGTATTGACGGCGGGGGTAGCAGCTTTCGGTCCAGGTGATGAGGACGACGTCGAGGAGTTGTCCATTCCAGAGGATGTTGAGCCAGGAGTTTCTGATGTGCTGTTTGAGTCTGCCGCTGCTGACCCAGTCAGTTCTGACGTGGTGGAAGACTGATTTCTTTTCGACGATCGCGCACTTCTGTGCGCGCACGAATTCTTCGAGGTCGAAGTGGTGTGTGCTGCCTTCGACGATTGTGCTTCCCGGGTGCAGCTCCGCCAACTCCCGAGCGACGTGGTATGCCATGTAGTCGTTCGGTTTGTAGTGTGCGTCGCGGATGAAGTCTTCGATCATCATTATTTTTGTTTCAAACGTCGTCGCAGATCGTCATACGGAAAGGCGAGGACTTGTGCCTCGTCTTCGTAAACGATGTAACCCGGCACGTTGGTTTTGATCATGCGCATGAAAATGTCTCGCTCCTCCAGAATCGCGACCATTTGCCACGCGTGGTGTACGTGGTCTGTGGCAGTCGAGCGAAACCAGCAGATCGATCGATACGCCACGTGCTTTGGTTTCAATCGAAAACGATAAGGGTTTCGCAAATGGCGTTCGAACCACTCGATAGACTCCATCAGCACCTCATGTTCGTATTCGGAAAGCTTGACGTCGTCCATCAGTCTTGCGGCAGCACAAAACAGACCCTGCGAAACACCCGAGTCCTCATCAATCTCATGATTCACAAACCGAATAAACATTGCTCCGTATTCGTGTCTTGCCTACTTGCGCCGTGGCAGCGCAGTACTCGTGTCAGGCGGTCCATCATAAGTGCCGAGCGCGCTGCATATTTCAATCAAGCCGACTGCGCGCGAGCACCAGTTTCATCCGTTGATGTATCTCAACGGGCCACGCAAGCGCACCTCGCTCAATGACAACGGAAATACCTTTTTGCGGTGTGGGGGTTAGCGGCGTGCGCGTTCGCTATGGACCTTGTCGCGAACGTCACGGTCGTCGTAGACGTCCATGAAGAGATACTTGCGCCACTCGGTTCGCGCCTCCGCGTAGTGACAAAGCACGACGCGCTCGAGCTTTACTCGCAACGCAGTCTGCGAAGTCAGCAGCGGCATGCGTGCTTCCGAGGGCGTGCGGTTGCCCTTCCGGTTGTTACAGGTGACACACGCCGTTACGACGTTCATCGGCGTGTTATCTCCACCACGAGAACGCGGCAGAATGTGGTCCAACGTCAGATTGCTCGGCGCGCTCTTGACGCCGCAGTACTGGCAACGAAACTTATCGCGGATGTAAATCCGCGCTCGCTTCATGCCCGACGCTTCCCGTCGCTGCCGCACGTTGATGTAGTTTCGGCGACGAATAACAGACGGAACGGGGAACTCCGTCCGCGCCGAACGCAGCACGCGTTCACCGTCGAGCTCTTCGACAGTAACCGTGCCCTTGATCGTCATGATCACCGCTCGTGCGACACTGACAGTGCCGAGCGGTTCGTAAGTTTGATTGAGTAAAAGTACTCGTCCATCGAGTGCCATCACCCGGCACCTCCTTTCGTAAATTTGCAAAGGGCGACCCTGCGGCCGCCCTTCGCTGCCTAATACAGGTGATTGTTCTTCTGTTCATATGGTTAGGCACACCGTTGTCGTGCCTGTTCGTATCAGGATCACCTCCTTTCGTTTTGATTAAGTTGCGTGGGGTGAAACGGAGTTCAAGAGCGGCAGGTGAGGCGGCAAAGACTTCGCAAGGCGCGAAGTCACCGCTCTTGAATTTTTATAAGCGAGCGGCGCGTGTTATCCCTTCACGCAAACCACTTGCTTGATCTCGGCGACTACTTCAACCAGGTCTTCCTGGTTCTTCATCACCGTTTCGATTGACTTGTAAGCGCCGGGAATTTCATCCAGCACTCCCAGATCCTTGCGACATTCAACACCCGCCGTTTGGCGCTCAAGGTCTTCCTTAGTGAAGCTACGCTTGGCCGCGCCGCGGGAAAGCTTGCGTCCGGCGCCGTGGGAACAGGAGTTAAAACTTTCCGGTAAACCACGTCCCTTGACGATGAACGACTTCGCGCCCATCGATCCGGGAATGATGCCGTAAGCACCTGCCGCCGCATTGATCGCTCCCTTGCGCGTGACGAAAACGTTTTCGCCGTAATGCTGCTCGAGAGCGACGTAGTTGTGATGGCAGTTCACCGCAAGCTCAGGCTTGAATGGCTGGCGATGATTGAACATCTTGTTGAATACCTTCAACAGACGCGTCATCATGATTTCACGATTCTTCATCGCGTAGCGTTGCGCCCACTCGAGGTCTTTCCAGTAAGCCTTAAACTCTTCGGTACCGGAAATGAAGTAGGCCAGGTTGGGATCCGGCAGCTCACTCAAACGCCACAAGCTCTTCGCGGTTGAGATATGACGCTCAGCCAGTTCCTTTCCGATGTTGCGTGAGCCTGAGTGCAGCATGAGCCACACAAAGTTCTCGGTGTCCAAACAAACTTCAATGAAGTGGTTTCCGCCACCGAGCGTGCCCAGTTGCTTCATCGCTTTCGCTTTGCGATCGTGAACTCCTTCGTGAAGATTCGCGAATTCGTTCCAACCTTCCCAGTAAGACGATTCGTCTACCGACTCACCGTATTGTCCGAACCCGGTTGGAATTGCTTCTTCGATCTTCAAGCGAAGCTCTTTTAACTTGCCGTCGAGGATGCCGCTCTTGAATGGCGTCTTTACTGCCATCATTCCGCAACCGATATCTACACCGACTGTCGCGGGGATTACAGCCTCCTTTGTGGCAACGACTGAGCCAACCATGCTGCCCTTACCAAGGTGCGCGTCGGGCATCAGCGCGACGTGCTTGAACAGGCATGGCAAGCGTGACACATTGCGCAGCATTGCTTGCTCTTCAATGCTGAACTCGTGGTTCGCCCACGACAAAATGTCGTTTTGCGCACCACCGATTTGTAGTTTTTCGTAAGGCACTTGTTGACCTCCTTTCGTAGTTTATTTCGCCGAATTTGAAATTGCGAATTCCTGCCGGTTGGTCCGCGCGTCGATCGACGCGACTTCCTTTTCAATTCCATCACGAACGGCATTTACCACTTCAGCAATCAGATTGATCTTTTTGAGGCTTTCGCGTCGCGTGACCGTTTCTGACATATCAAAGGTGAACGACACGCGGCGATAACAATCACCGAAGTCGAGAATCACCGTGCCGTATTTCCAACTCTCATTCGTGTCCGGCATGTTGGTGGTGTCTTGAACAATGCCGATAACAAAACCGGGCATTGACAGATCTTCGTTCAGAAACTCGCGACGCAAGACGTGATACCGCGTCGTTTGCTCTTCGCCCATTACCTTCTGTTTTCCTTTCTAAGCTGCCGTTCAGCAGCGGAATTTAGTTTTAGCTACCTCATGGCCCATCACCTCCTGTCGCATGTCTGTTTTGCTCATTGGTTTTCTTCCTTTCGCAATCTCAAGTTCATTTGTGTTAAAAAACAGATGAAGGCAGAGAGAAACGTGTCCGCGAACACACTTCGAGGCACACTTCTCCTGAGGATGGCAAACTCACGGACTCTCGCAAAGCACCGAGTTTGTCATCCAGAAGGCTCCCTGCCTTCATCCCGCAAAAAGGTATTTCGATTGTCAAAAAACGAGAAGAGCGGGCCTTTAGCCTCCCAGGGAAGCTGCCCGCTCCATACAATTCTCGCGATTTTTCTTGGAGATTTGGGAGCGGGAGTCCGCTCCCGCTGATTATTGCCTGATGAACCGGCTCGCGCCGACGCCTGTATTTTGACCCTGATCGCCGTCAAATTTACGGGTGACTAACAAGCCCGGAGCACATGACCACGCGACACACGCGAAGTGCGACCGCAAGTTGTGATCTGTGAGTCTCGGCTTCATCTTCCGCAAAATTTTGTCACGGCTCCTTTCGATCAAAGTTTCAGACGCAAGCTGCCTTGTATAAAGCAGGACCACCGGTCGTGTCAAGAGTTTTTTGTTTACAAATATGTGTGAACCCAAAAAA
>JAICGQ010000180.1 GCA_025923035.1 Pyrinomonadaceae bacterium
CTGCCGATCCGCTCGACGCGTCGGTGATTGCCTGGTGGAAGCAAAAGGCCGACGAGATTTACAGAATCATTCCGGACTTCGGTGGCTTCACTGTCAAAGCAAACAGCGAAGGACAACCTGGACCAAGAACCTACGATCGCAATCACGTCGACGGCGCAAACATGCTCGCCGCTGCGGTTGCGCCGCACAACGGGATCGTGATGTGGCGTGCCTTTGTTTACGACATGAAGCCCGGTTACGACCGCGCGGGTGCGGCCTACGAGAACCTTCAGCCGTTCGACGGAAAGTTTGCTCCCAATGTGCTGCTCCAGGTCAAGAATGGACCAATTGACTTCCAACCGCGCGAGCCTTTTCATCCACTCTTCGGAGCGATGCCGCGTACACAGTTGATGCCGGAACTGCAGATCACTCAGGAGTATCTGGGGTTCGCAAATCATCTCGTGTTTCTGGCGTCGATGTGGCGCGAGTTTCTCGATTCAGACACGTACGCGCGCGGTCGCGGCTCGACAGTCACGAAAGTCGTGGACGGTTCACTGTACGGACAGCGTCTGACGGGAATTGCGGGAGTTGCCAATACGGGTACCGATCGCAACTGGACCGGGCATCACTTCCTGCAGGCAAACTGGTACGCTTTCGGGCGACTGGCGTGGAATCCAAATTTGAAAACGTCGGACATTGCGACGGCATGGACCAGGATGACACTCACGCATGCGCCAGCCGCCGAAACCATGATCGTGAGCATGATGCGCGATTCGCACGAGGCCGTCGTGAATTACATGACGCCGCTTGGTCTGCATCACATCATGTGGGGCGGCCATCATTACGGCCCGGCGCCCTGGTGGGACGCGGAAAAGCGCGACGACTGGAATCCGGTTTATTATCACAAGGCGGATGCGTTCGGGATTGGATTTGATCGCACCAGCAGCGGCAGCAACACCGTCAGTCAGTATCATGGTCCGGTGCGGCAGCAATACGCGGATCTTGAGCAGTGCCCCGAGAAGTTTTTGCTGTGGTTTCACCACGTGTCGTGGGACCGCAAATTGAAATCGGGCCGCACGCTGTGGGATGAAATGGCGTTGCACTATCAACGGGGCGTCGATTGGATCAGGGCCGCGCGCGTCAGTTGGTCCAAACTGGAAGGCGTTATCGACGCCGAACTACACGCGGCGATCGCGCAGAAACTGGCGATTCAGGAACGCGATGCTGTTTGGTGGCGCGACGCGTGTTTGCTTTACTTCCAAACATTCGCGAAACGTCCATTGCCGAGCGGCGTCGAGCAGCCGGCACGATCGTTGGCCGATTACAAAGCGAAAGCGCTCGAGTGGTAATGAAGATCGTAGACCTCAAAGCAACCACTGTCACCGTTCCGCTCGAGGCGCCGCTGCGTCATGCAAACGGTTGTCATTGGGGACGCTTTGTGAGAACGATCGTCGAGGTCGAAACTGACGAAGGCATCGTCGGACTTGGCGAGATGGGCGGCGGCGGCGAGTCGGCGGAAGCGGCGTTTCATGCGCTCAAGTCGTATTTAACAGGACGCGATCCGGCGCGACTCGAGGAACTGCGGTTTTTGATCTGCAATCCGACGGCGTCGCTCTACAACAATCGCACGCAGATGTTTGCGGCCATCGAGTTTGCGTGTCTGGATATTCTCGGACAGAAGTGGGGCGTGCCTGTTTCGGAGATCCTGGGCGGACGTTTGCGCGATCGCGTTCCGTTTGCTTCTTACCTGTTCTTTCGTTATGCCGACTCGCGCACCGGAAAAGGCGAGGTGCGAACGATCGAACAACTGGTTGAAGAAGTACGCAGGCTGAAAGAGCTGTACGGCTTCACGTCGCACAAGTTGAAGGGCGGAGTTTTTCCTCCCGAATACGAACTCGAATGTTATCGTTCGCTGGCAATTGAACTCGAGTGGGAGCGCTTTCGCTTTGATCCCAACGGCGTCTGGTCCACTGAAACGGCGATCTGGTTTGGTCGACTGGTCGACAACATGTGGGAGCTGCGACACGATTACCTCGAAGATCCCGTGTTTGGCCTGAACGGAATGCGGCGCGTGCGCGAGAAAATTCGCACGCCACTCGCGACGAACACGGTAGTAGTCAATTTCGAACAACTCGCGGCTAATATGCTGGACACCGCCGTCGATGTGGTGTTGCTCGACACGACGTTCTGGGGCGGGATTCGCGCCTGCGTGAAAGCGGCCGGCGTTTGTGAGACGTTTCAACTCGGCGTCGCCGTGCATTCATCCGGTGAACTCGGGATTCAGCTCGCCACGATGCTGCATCTGGGCGCTGTCATTCCGAACCTGTCGTTCGCGGCCGACGCTCATTATCATCATCTGACTGACGACGTCATCGAGGGCGGCAAGCTGAAGTATGAAAACGGCGAGATTGCCGTGCCCACTGCGCCCGGTCTGGGTGTTAAGCTGGATCGCGACAAGCTTGCTGAGTATCGAGAGTTGTACCAGCGGCTGGGATCGTATCCCTACGATCAGGATCCGCTGAGGCCGGGTTGGACCCCTACGATACCGAACGATCGTTGGGCTGATCCGAAGGACACGCGAGTGCCGGAGATCAGCTTCTGAATCATGCGGGTTACAAATTATGGTTACGTCTACTGAGAGTCGCGCGAACGTTTCTGAATTACTGACGGATCCAGAAGAGCTTCGCGCTGAAGTTGAGATCGTGGTGAACTCGACGGCGGTGATCGATGCGCACACGCATCTGTTTCCGCCTGAGTTTGACCAGCTCTCACTTTTCGGAATCGATGAGTTGCTGAGTTATCACTACCTGACTGCAGAAACGTTTCGTTCCGCGAGAATCGCGCACGAGCAGTTCTGGGCCATGTCGAAGAGGGAGCGGGCCGATCTCGTCTGGCAGACGTTGTTCGTCGACAACACGCCCACGTCTGAAGCCGCGCAGGGAATCATTTCCGTGCTCGACGCGTTTGGTATCGACACGCGCGCTGCTGATTTGAACGAGGCGCGCGAGTTCTTCAACTCCCAAAGCCTGCCTGACCACATCGATCAGGTTTTCGACATCGCGGGTGTCAGCGGTGTCGTGATGACTAACGATCCTTTGGACCAAACGGAAGGTCAGATCTGGAAAACGGGAGTAGATGCAGACAAACGTTTCCAGTCGTCGCTCAGGTTGGATCGCTTGTTGAACAACTGGGAAGACGCGATTCGTGCGCTTTCACGCCAGGGCGTTTTCGTCACCTGGGACCTTCACGCGGGGGACGTCGCTGCCATCCGCACGTGGTTGGACGAGTGGATCCAGCGCATGAATCCGGTCTACATGGCGATATCGCTGCCCGCGAATTTTCAGTTTCCGTGTGATGACGCTCGTGAGCGGTTGCTGCGCGAAGTCGTTATGCCTGCCGCCGAGCAGCACGGCTTGACGCTGACGCTGATGGTCGGCGTGCGTCGTGCCGTCAACCCAGGCTTGCGCGAAGCCGGCGACGCTGTGGGCCAGGCGGACGTGACCGCGGTGGAAAGACTCTGCGCGCAATATCCCGACGTGCGGTTCCTGGCGACGTTTCTGTCGCGTGAAAACCAGCACCAGTTATGTGTCGCCGCGAGGAAGTTCAACAACCTGATGCCGTTTGGCTGCTGGTGGTTTCTGAACAATCCTTCGATCGTCTCGGAGATCACGCGGGAACGAATCGAGTTGTTGGGCCAGAGCTTCATTCCGCAGCATTCTGACGCGCGTGTGCTCGAACAGTTGATCTACAAGTGGAAACACGCCCGACGGGAGATCGCCGGCGCGCTCTGCATCTCTTACGAACAACTCCTGCATAACGGGCGCGCAATCACGCGTGAAGAGATCTCGCGCGACGTCAATCGGTTGTTTTCCGGTAATTTCAATCAATGGATCGGCGCAGTTTAAGAAAATCAAAGAAGGCACAACTCCTTGAGAAAAAAGTCATCTCTTGCATTCAGCATCTGTTTTGCAATTGTCATTTCACTTTCGTTTCCGGTTCCCCGCATGAACTCGCAGGAGCGACCGCCAGATTACAAGAACGCCAGTCTCCCGGTGGAACGGCGTGTGGCCGATCTGCTTTCGCGGATGACGCTCGAAGAAAAGGTCGCCCAGTTGACCTGTCTTTGGGGCAGTCGTCCGCAAGTTAATCCACAAACAGATTTCTCTACTGACCGCGGCGATTTCTCTCCGGCGAAAGCCGCGGAGGTGATGAAACACGGTATCGGCCAGATCGCGCGACAACGAGAACGGAAAGATCCGCGAAAGGGAGCTGAGTTTGCCAACGCGGTCCAGAAGTGGCTGCGGGAAAACACGCGTCTCGGCATCCCCGCGATTCTTCACGACGAGATACTTCACGGGCACATGGCGAAGGGCAGTACCAGTTTTCCGCAGCCAATCGCGCTCGCCACGACCTGGGATCCGGAGTTCATCACGAAGGTTTTCACCGCGGGCGCCCTGGAGACTCGTGCTCGCGGCAGTCATCAGGTGCTTGGGCCAAACCTCGATCTCGCTCGCGATGCGCGTTGGGGCCGCACCGAAGAGACTTACGGCGAAGATCCGTATCTGACGTCGCGCATGGGCGTGGCGATCGTGAAGGCGTTGCAGGGAGCGGGCCCGGGTGTTGACGATAGTCACGTTATTGCGACGGCGAAGCATTTCACCGCGCATGGCCAACCCGAAAGTGGCACTAACATCGGACCAATCAACGTTTCGGAACGAGCACTGCGCGAATCGTTCCTGCCGAGCTTCAAGGCGGCGGTCGTCGAAGGTGGCATCATGAGTGTGATGCCTTCGTACAACGAGATCGACGGCATTCCATCGCACGCGAACAAGTGGTTGCTCCAGAAAGTGCTCCGCGAGGAGTGGGGCTTCACGGGCCATGTAGTTTCTGACTACTATGCGATTCCGCAGATGATGGACCTGCACCGCATCGCGCCCGACAAAGCGACGACGGCGAAACTCGCGCTCGAAGCCGGTGTCGATGCTGAAACTCCCGATCCTGATTCGTTCCCGACGCTGTTGCAGTTGGTGAAAGAAGGAAAGGTTTCTGAGGCGACGATCAATCAGGCGGTGGCGCGAAACTTACGCGCGAAGTTTCTGCTCGGGTTGTTTGAGAACCCTTACGTGGACGTTGAACGCGCGGTGCGGGTTACAAACTCGGCCGAGCATCGAGCGTTGGCCGCGGAAGCAGCGCGTAGATCGATCACGCTGCTGAAGAACGAAAACAACCTGTTGCCGTTGAATCTCGCTTCGTTGAAGTCGATCGCGGTTATTGGACCAAACGCCGCGCAAGTCCATCTTGGTGGTTACAGCGATGAGCCGGGACGCGGCGTCAGTGTGCTTCAGGGAATCAAGGACAAGGTCGGTGATAAAGTTAAAGTCAGTTATGCCGAAGGCTGCAAGATAACCAAAGAGGGTGGTAATTGGTTTGCCGATACTTCCCGGCTCAGCGATCCGGCGGAGGACCAGAAGTTGATCGCCGAAGCCGTTAATGTTGCCAGGTCGGCGGACGTCGCATTGCTCGTGCTCGGCGGAAATGAAGACACAAACAAAGAAGCATGGGCCGACAATCATCTCGGCGATCGCGATAGTCTCGACTTGGTTGGCCAGCAAAACGAGCTCGTCAAAGCCGTGAAGGCGACGGGCAAACCGGTGATCGTAATGCTGATTAACAGTGGTCCACTTTCGATCAATTACATCGCCGAGAACGTACCCGCAATACTCGAAGGCTTCTATTTAGGACAGGAAACCGGCGTTGGCGTCGCGGACGTTCTGTTTGGCGATTACAATCCGGCGGGCAAACTGACCATCAGCTTCCCGCGTTCCGTGGGCCAACTGCCGCTTTACTACAACCGCAAACCGACCGCGCGCCGCGGCTATTTGTTCGCCAACAAGGAACCGTTGTTTCCGTTTGGCTTCGGTTTGAGTTATACGACCTTTGCTTATTCCAATGTTAAGGTGAGTCCGGCGAAGATCGGACCCGGCGATAGGGCGACGGTCAGCGTTACCGTCACAAACACCGGCAAGCGCGCGGGCGACGAGATCGTGCAGCTCTACATTCGCGATCTGGTGAGTTCAATGACTCGCCCGATCATGGAGCTCAAAGACTTCAGGCGCATTCCGCTGGCGCCGGGCGAGAGCAAAACAGTTGAGTTCGTTATCACACCCGATAAACTTTCATTTCTCGATCTAAACATGAAGGACGTCGTCGAGCCGGGTTGGTTCGACGTCATGGTCGGCACCAGTTCAGTTAAATATGAGACAGTCAAATTAGAGGTGGTGGCGAAATAGGGGAGGGCGTTATGGGAAACGACAATTACAAAGCGAAACCGGAGCATAAGTTTACGTTTGGTCTATGGACCGTCGGAAATCGCGGGCGCGATCCGTTTGGAGATGCCACACGTCCCACTATTAGCCCCGTCACGATAGTGAAGCGTTTGAGTGAGCTTGGCGCTTACGGTGTGAATCTGCACGACAACGATCTCGTGCCGATCGACGCGACGGCGGCTGAACGAGATCGCATCGTGCGCGAGTTTAAGCAGGCGGTCGACGATCACGGTATGAAAGTGCCGATGGCGACGACCAACCTCTTTTACGATCCGGTTTTCAAAGACGGTGCGTTTACTTCGAGCGATCCGCGAGTGCGTCTGTACGCGTTGCAGAAGACGATGCGATCGATGGATCTCGGCGCTGAGCTGGGCGCGCGCATTTACGTTTTTTGGGGTGGTCGCGAAGGAGCGGAAGTCGACGCCGCGAAAGATCCGCGCGAGGCGTTGAAGTGGAACCGCGAAGCGCTCAACTTTCTTTGTGAATACTCGATCGATCAAGGTTACGGCTATCGTTTCGCGCTCGAAGCAAAACCGAATGAGCCACGCGGCGACATCTATCTGCCGACGACCGGCGCGATGCTGGGGTTCATCGCCACGCTCGATCACCCGGACATGGTGGGCGTCAATCCTGAGGTGGGCCACGAGCAAATGTCCGGGCTCAACTTCTATCACGTGGTGGCCCAGGCCATCGAAGCGGGCAAGCTTTTCCACATCGATCTCAACGATCAAAAAGGGCCGCGTTTCGACCAGGATCTGCGTTTCGGTTCCGAGTCGATCAAGAACCTCTTCTTCCTGGTACGGTTGCTGGAGAGTTCCTACGATGGTCCACGTCACTTCGATGCGCACAGTTATCGCAGCGAGAACGAGGAGGGCGTGTGGGAGTTTGCCGCCGGCTGCATGCGCAATTATCTGATCCTGAAAGAGAAGGCGCGGCAGTTCGATCAGGACAAGGAGATTCAGGCTCTGCTCGCGGAGATTCGTAACGGATCGGGAAAAGACGTCGAACCACTTGGCGCTTACACGCGCGACAAGGCCAGCAAACTGAAGGAGCTTTCGCTGGATCGTGCCGAGTTGACCAGCAAAGCGTTACCGTACGAACGATTGGACCAGTTAACCGTTGACATCTTGTTTGGAGTCAGATGACGAGAATGAGATCAATAAACCGGATCTGTTCACTGCTACTAGTCGCATTCCTTCTGCTCACGTTCATTTCACCGGCGCAGACTCAATCTCTGCCGCCGTACAAAAACCCGAACCTGCCGGTCGAGACACGCGTGAACGATCTCATCTCGCGCATGACGCTGGAAGAGAAAATCGGGCAGATGATGAATGCCACGCCCGCGATCGAACGTCTCGACGTCCCCGCACACGACTACTGGAACGAAGCTCTGCACGGTGTTGCTCGATCCGGAATTGCGACTGTGTTTCCCCAGGCCATTGGTCTTGCTGCGACGTGGGACACGAAACTGATGTACAACGTAGCCGACGTCATCTCGACCGAAGCGCGCGCGAAGCATCACGAGTACGCGCGCAACAAGCAGTTCGGGCGTTATCAGGGTCTGACTATGTGGAGCCCGAACATCAACATCTTTCGTGATCCGCGTTGGGGCCGCGGCCAGGAAACTTACGGCGAAGATCCTTATCTGACTGGAATGATGGCCGTTCAGTTCGTCAAAGGACTGCAGGGAAACGATCCGCGTTATTTCAAAGTCATTGCGACGCCGAAACACTACGCGGTTCACAGTGGTCCCGAACCAGAACGTCACGCCTTCGATGCAAGGTCCAGCGAGCGAGATCTGCGCGAAACGTATCTGCCTGCCTTCCGCGCCACAATCCTTGACGGCAAAGCGTACTCGGTGATGTGCGCCTACAACCGCACTAACGGCGAGCCGGCTTGTGCCAATAAGAGGTTGATGGAGGACATCCTGCGCGACGAGTGGGGATTCGACGGTTTCGTCGTCTCCGACTGCGGCGCGATTTACGACATCTGGAAGTTTCACAAGTTCGTTCCGACCGAAAAAGAAGCTTCCGTGCTCGGTGTGAAAGCCGGAACCGATCTGACGTGTGGCGACGAGTACAAGACGCTTCCCGAGGCGGTGAAAGAAGGGTTGATTAGTGAAGCCGAGATCGACAGGGCGGTGAAACGCTTGTTGACTGCTCGCTTTCGCTTGGGCCAGTTTGATCCGCCGGAAATGGTGCCGTACGCGCGCATTCCGTTTTCCGCCAACGATACTGATACGAATCGCCAACTGGCGTTGCAGACCGCGCGTAAGTCGATCGTGCTTTTGAAGAACGAGAATCGCACATTACCACTGAAGAAGGACCTGAAGAGCATCGCAGTCATTGGACCAAACGCAGACTTGCCGGAAACGCTGTGGGGTAATTACAACGGTACTGCGTCGAAACTGTTTACGCCGCTCGCCGGAATCCGAAACGCAGTCTCGAAGAACACGAAAGTGACCTACGCGCTTGGATCCACGCTCGCCGGTGAGCCGGTAGTGCCCGTCCCTGCTTCGGCTTTGACCGTTGATGGAACTGAGCCGGGAGTAAAAGCGGAATATTTCAACAACCAGGAGTTGCGTGGCCCAGCGGTGACCGTCCGCACCGATCCGGACATCGACTTCGATTGGGGACGCTACAACCCGACCCCGCAGTTGACGGGAAATCATTTCTCTGTGCGCTGGACCGGCAAGATCAAAGCTCCGGAATCAGGAAAGTACACACTCGGATTCACGGCGGATGACGGCGCGCGGCTCTATCTCGACGGAAAACTTCTCGTCGACGCATGGGCCAGCAATCCGAAGAAGACTGCCACGGCCGATGTCGATCTCCAGGCCGGGCGCAGTTACGACTTGCGGATGGAGTACTTCCAGTATCAGCGCGAGAACATCGCGAAACTGGTTTGGTCGTATCCGGGAATGGTCGATCGGCTGATGCAAGAAGCTGTGACGAACGCGAAGCAATCGGACGTGAGCGTTCTCGTATTGGGGATTTCAGCCAGGCTCGAAGGCGAAGAGATGCCGGTGCACGTCGACGGCTTTCGCGGCGGTGACCGAACCGATCTCTCGTTGCCGAAATCGCAGGATGCGTTATTGAAAGCTGTGGTTGCGACCGGGAAACCGGTGGTTGTCGTGTTGCTGAGCGGCAGCGCGGTCGCGGTGAATTGGGCCAACGACAACGTGCCGGCGATGCTGGCGGCGTGGTATCCGGGTGGCGAAGGCGGAACTGCTATCGCCGATGTGTTGTTTGGCAACTACAACCCCGCGGGACGTTTGCCCGTGACGTTTTATAAGTCGGTTGACCAGTTGCCGCCGTTTGACAACTACAGCATGGAGGGCCGCACGTATCGCTACTTCAAGGGCGAACCGCTTTATCCGTTTGGTTATGGCTTGAGCTATACGAAGTTTGATTACAGCAACCTCCGCGTCGACTCGAAGACGGTGAAGGGCGGTGAACCCGTCAAGGTAACTGTCGACGTGACGAATGCCGGCGACCGGGAAGGCGACGAAGTGGTCCAGGTGTATCTGACGGACAG
>JAICGQ010000181.1 GCA_025923035.1 Pyrinomonadaceae bacterium
CCCCACTGGTCCACACGCACCAGCCGCCACCAACCCTCCCAGCGTTCGAGTGCTGCCTGATTCGGCTTAAAGGTGCTGCCCGAGTGGGCCAACGAGACCTTCTTTCCGCCAACCGCCGCGGGAATGAATCCGACAATACTGCTCATGCCGTAGCCTTTGTCGCGCGCCCAGTTGCTCAACGTCAGATTCGCCACGCCACCGCCGCCTGCGTAAGCCGCGAATGCTCCGAGCAGAAAATAGTCGGCCGTCTCAGGTACGAGTTGGAAGCGCCCTGCATTCAGATCGAATGCGGCAAAACCGGCAAGCGCGCCGGCCCACGAGATTGCGGGAACGAACATTATGGCGAGTATGCCGAGTCCGCCGATGATCACCGTGACCATGATCCAATTCAGGTACTCGAGAGTGCGTTCGATGCGACGCCCGATCATCAACACGGCGGCACACGCCAGAAACATTCCCACGCCGATCAGGTAAACCGTTCCCGATTCCGCAGCACCCGGAAGACGTTTTGCCCAAAGAAAAAAGACCGCACCCGCCGCAGCTCCCGCCCAGCCGGGCCACCCCATTTGCAGAAAAAACAGAATCGAATAGAACCACGCCCAGAACGTTGAATGTGGACGCGTGCGCATGAAACCAGTGAAGACGGGCTCGCCCGTCGCCAGCGTGTAACGCATCACTTCGATGTTGAGTAACGTCTGCAGCAGTGCGGCGACCCCGACGACCCACAGCAGCGAGAGTCCATACTTCACAAAGGCCGCGGGACCCAGCAGGAATTCACCGCTGCCGATCGAAACGCCAAGCGCGATCACGCCTGGTCCAATCGCGCTGAACCAACCTAGTCCGCGCGGTTTTGGCGCCGGCGGCAGCTCGTCAATGAGCCACGGATCCAGCCCGGAACGTGCTTCCGGCGATTGCGAACTGACGGTTTCGACTACCAGGGGTGTCGTCATATATCATTCGCCTCTGTCTGTGTTGATCGGATCATGAACCAGCCTGCGCAAATCAGGATCGCCGAAGCCTCGGATGCAAGGCAGATAATGGCGGTCATCAACTCCGCGTTTCGCATCGCGGAGGAATTCTTCTGTTTTGAGGATCGGATTACGCTGGAAGAAGTCGAACGACTCTTCACTACCGGCACATTTCTCGTTGCCGAGGCGCGCACGCGCGGTGACAGAGTACTCGGCGGATGCGTTTACGTCGAGCTTAAAGATGGCGACCGGTCGTACCTGGGGCTGCTCTCAGTCGATCCTTCACTTCAGCAAACCGGTCTTGGTTCGCATTTGCTGACCGAGGCGGAGAAGCACTGTCACTCGCGCGGTTCCCGGTTTATGGACATCCTCATCGTGAATCTCAGAACGGAACTCGTCCCCTTTTATCAACGACGCGGCTATGCGGAAACGGGAACGCTTCCCTTCCCGATCGACGTGAAAACGAAACAGCCGTGTCATTTCATCACGATGGCGAAACCGCTGTAGAACTGGTGATCCGTGGCTGCCAAGAAGGACCAAACAACTGAGACGCTCGTCATCGAAGGTCATGAAGTCCGCATTACTCACCCTGACAAGCCCTATTTTTCCAAGCAGGTAAAAGTTTCAAAACTCGATCTCGTTCGCTACTACATGTCGATCGCGCCCGGCGCACTGAACGGCATTCGCGATCGTCCGATCGTGCTGAAACGATTTGTCGACGGCGCCGAAGGGCAGGCGTTCTATCAAAAACGCGCGCCTGAGAACCGGCCTGAATGGTTGCGGACTGTCACGTTGTCGTTTCCCTCCGGACGAAAAGCTGAGGAGATCGTCGTCGACGATGCTGCGGGACTCGCGTGGATCGTGAATCTCGGTTGTGTCGAACTTCATCCTCATCCCGTCCGCTCCGGCGACTTGGACCATCCGGACGAGTTGCGTGTCGATCTCGATCCTGGTCCGGGTGTTGGCTGGGACGACGTTCGTCGTGTGTCACTCGAAGTGAAGGCTTTACTCGAAGAGATGGGACTGCGCGGTTGGCCCAAGACCAGCGGTTCGCGCGGGATGCACGTCAACGTGCGGGTTCAGCCACGCTGGACGTTCAGCGAGGTGCGCCGTGCGGCGGTTGCGTTGTCGCGCGAGATTGAACGGCGTGTGCCGAAGCTGGCGAGTTCGAAGTGGTGGAAAGAAGAGCGGCATGGAGTGTTTCTTGACTACAACCAGAACGCGAAAGATCGTACGACGTGCTCGGCGTATTCGGTGCGACCGCTGCCCGACGCGCGCGTCTCGATGCCGCTGCATTGGCATGAAGTGACTGAATGCGACCCGGCGGATTTCAACATCTTCACCTCACCCACGCGCTTCGCGGAGATTGGCGATCCGCACGCCGAGATGGACCAGGCGGTCGGATCGCTCGACAAGTTGCTTGAACTCGCAGATCGCGATCAGGCGTCGGGACTAGGCGACGCACCGTGGCCTCCGCATTTTCGCAAGATGGCCGGCGAAGGGACACGAGTGGCGCCGTCGCGTGCAAAGAAAACCGCGACGAAGAAGAAACCGCGAGTCAAGATGCCGTTGATCGTGGTCGCTAACTCGCCTGACAAAGAAGCAGCATTAGCCGGCTTGGAACGCTGGAAGAAGAAACATCGAAAGATCGCGAAATTGATCAAAGTGGAAGACGTGCTGGTCGATTCGATGCGCGGGCGCTCTTCAACCTGGACGCGCATTCGCATCAACCTGCGCAATGTCCCGGAGGAAGTTCGACCGCCACAGGAAACACCCGATCCGGACGACGATCCCACGCGCGAATGGCGTGAACACTGGGCCTCGAAACGTAAACAGGCCGGCTAAAGCCCGAAGATCGTTTCGAGTTCATGCGGCGGCACCACTTCGAGCTGTTCAAAAGTGCAGTCTTCCGGTTTTTTATCGGGACGCCAGCGTCGAAACTGAGACATGTGACGAAAGCGACCGCTCTGCATGTGCTCGTATGCAACCTCAACGACCAGCTCCGGTCGTAACGGTTCCCACGACAAGTCTTTGCCCTGGCTCCAACGACTATGTCCGCCCGGCATGCGACCTTCCATCGCGCTCCCAGGAACGGCCCACTCTTTCCACGGATGATTCGCCAACGCGTTCTTGCGATACGGCGCGAGAAATTTCACCAACTCCACTCGCTTCTGATCGGTAAAACTCGCGCACACGCCGACGTGCTGAAGTCTGCCGTCGTCGTCAAACAACCCCAGCAGCAGTGATCCCAACCTCGTGCGCTCCCCTCTTTTATGCCAGCGGAAACCCGCCACGACGCAATCACAGTCGCGTTCGTGTTTCACCTTCAGCATGACACGCTTGTTTGATTCGTAAACTCCCGACGCGGCTTTCGCGACGACGCCGTCAAGTCCGGCGCCCTCGAAACGACGAAACCAGTCAGACGCGGTGTCGAAATCCGTAGTTGCCGGTGTCACGTGGATCGGCGGCTTCGCTTTCGCCAACATCGATTGCAGCTTTTCACGTCGCTGCTCGAACGGCTCATCGCGAAAGTCGCGCGCTCCGTGCGCCAACAGATCGAAAAATACAACCGACGACGGAATCTGTTCCGAGAGCATTTTCACTCGCGACGCCGCTGGATGCAGTCGCAGTTGCAGCGCGTCGAAATCGAGCGCGCCGTCCTGCGCGATCACGATTTCGCCGTCGAGCACACAGCGCGCCGGCAGTTGCTTCAGCAAAGGATCAATCAGTTCGGGGAAATAACGATTCAACGGTTTTCCATCGCGACTCTGAATGAACACTTCTTTACCGTCGCGAAAGATCACCGCCCGAAAGCCATCCCACTTCGGTTCAAAAATCCATTCGCCTGTGGTGGGCAATTCGCTTACTCGTTTTGCCAGCATCGGCAAAACCGGTGGATTCACGGGAAGCTGCATGGAGTCAATCTTATTCCCTAACCGCCGCGCGTGCCATCGAGCAGTTTCGCAAAGCGTTCGAGGGGAATGTTTCCGCCGCTCACGATGCCGACGACGGTCTTGCCGCGTAGTTTGTCATGCAGCTTAAGCGCTGCCGCAAGTGACGCAGCGCCCGATCCTTCGACCACCTGTTTGCCGTGGCGCGCAAGCAAACGAACACCCTCGTTGATCTCTTCATCGCTTGCGAGAATGAAGTCGTCGAGCAGTGGCCACAGGATTTTGTTGGTGAGTTCGAATGGGATGCGGGTCGCGAGACCTTCGTGTTCCGTCTTCATCGTCGGATACGGATCCAGATTGCGATTACGCCACGCGTGCCACATCGCGGGCGCTGCGTTTGATTGAACTGCGATGACGCGCGCGTTCGGATTCAGGTGCTTCGCGACGATGCAGTTCCCTGCCGCGCAACTGCCTCCGCCGGCAGGAGCGATGATCACGTCGACGTGCGGCAGGTCTTCGAAGATCTCGAGACCGATCGTGCCGACGCCGGCGATGAGATCCGGCTCGTTTGCGGAGTGGACGTAACGCAAACCCTGCTCGCGCGCTACGCGCTCCGTCTCCAGACGTGCTTCGTCAAAATCTCGACCATAAAGACGAACTTCGGCGCCGAGTTCGCGCATCGCCTGCATCTTCATTTCGTTTACGTTCTCTGCCGGTGAGTAGATGACGACACGCTTGTTGAAGAGTCTGCCGGCGTAGGCGATCGACTGGCCGTGGTTGCCGGTGGAAGCGGCTACAAACGTGACGTCGGTTTTGATTGCGCCGACGAGGTTCACGCCGCCGCGCACTTTGAACGCGCCGGTGGGTTGCAGGCTTTCGAGTTTCGCGTAGTAATCGCAGTCGAGTGCTTCAGAGATTTTCGGAACGCGGATTAGGGGAGTCTTCGGTAGATAAGGCGAGATGAACTTCCGCGCCGCGACGACGTCTTCGAAAGTTGGCGGTTGCGGTTCCATCCGTGTTTGAAAATAGCTCGAACACACGGATTTTTCAAAAAGCGAGTCCGCGGGAGCGCTCTGGGCGCGCCCGCCTGCTCCCGCGGACTCAGTGTGGCCCCCTCACCCAAGGCCACTCTCAAGACTTGAGGTTCTTTTCGAGAGTCAGCAGCAGATCTCGAGAGACGCCAAGTACACCGCGCGCCTGATCGCGGCTGACGGTGGGATACTGGTCCAAAAAGGTCTCCATCGTCTGATCGTCGTTCAGGAATTCGAACAGAAACGCGACCGGAATGCTGGTTCCGGTAAACACCGCGAGGTCGTCTGTTCTTTCCGGATTGCGTTCGATCAGATCGTGGAGGTTCATTGCAGTCGACGACCCCCCGGATCCGCAGAAGCGCCTCGGTTTAGCTTCCGCGGACCCAACCTGGCCCCCCCTACCAGGCCACCTGACAGAGTTTTTTCTATTTACGATTTTGCAATTACGCTTTACGATGACTCGTCTTTGACAATCCGGCCACAGCAAATGCGCAGCTCAGGCTCCCACAGTAACGAGTGATGAGCATCGCCGGCGAGCATGTAAGTTTAAAACTCGCGGCGGACATCGAAAGCGAACGCATGCTACTCCCATCTGGGAGTTTACGCAAGCGAAAAGTTTTCGGCTCGGTTGCGGTTGGTGAGTACTGCGTCGGTCAACCATCGGGAGGTAACTCCTGATGGGCAATCCGCGGCCAAGACCTCTGCGAATGGCGAGTAAGCTGCGTTCGATCCGCGAAACGCTCGGTCTTTCCCAAAGCCAGATGCTCGCTCGACTCGGCCTCGAAGACTCCATGCACTACGGCCGCATCTCGCAGTACGAGAACGACGAACGCGAACCAACCTTGATGACCTTGCTGGCCTACGCTCACGTTGCCGGCGTCCATCTCGAAGACATCGTCAGCGACGACCTGGACCTCCCCGCCCGTCTCCCGGGCAACGTCCACTACCAGGGTCTCCGCCACAAACCCTCCCGCCGCAAGTAGAAACAAAATCTCTTTTCTAATAGATTGACGTTATGGCTGAGACGATCGAGGAGATTGCAGCAGGGCTGGTTTCGGTAGCGCGCGGCTTTTACCGGCGCGGGTGGTTGATGGGGACCAGTGGGAATCTGAGTGCGGTTGTGGAGCATGAGCCGTTGAGGCTGGCGATAACGGCGAGTGGAGTTGACAAGGGTGAGTTGACGGCCGAGCAGGTGCTGCTCGTTGATGATGCCGTTCAACTCGTCAAAGAATCGTCAAGGAAGCCTTCGGATGAGAGTCTGTTGCATGTGCGAATCGTGAAGGAACGTGGAGCGGGCGCGGTGCTTCACACGCATTCGATCTGGAATACGATCTTCTCCGACCTTCATGCGAAATACGGCGGCGTTAGAATTGAAGGCTTCGAGATGCTGAAAGGACTCGCCGGCGTGCGCTCTCACGAGCATTCCGAGTGGCTGCCAATCGTGGATAATTCGCAGGACATGCCGGCACTCGCCGAAACCATCAGCAAAACCCTAAACGCACACCCATCGGCTCACGCGTTTCTAATCAGGCGTCATGGACTGTACACGTGGGGCGACGACCTGGCACAAGCCAAACGTCACCTCGAAATCCTCGAGTTCCTTTTGGAAACGATGGGGCAAACGGCCATAATCAAAACTTCCAGAGGCTGAAACCATGGCTTTAGTGACAATCGTCGACCAAGATCGAACGCTTCGGACACCCGAAGAGATCACCGCCGGACTTGCCGCACACGGCATCGACTACGAACGCTGGCAGCCCGCTCATTCAGTCGCCGACGACGCGCCACCCGAAGAGATCCTGCGCGCTTACGCAAACGAGATCGAACAACTAAAACTACGCGGCGGCTACGTAACCGCGGACGTGATCGACGTCAGTCCGGCGACACCCGGTCTCGACGACATGCTCGCGAAATTCAACCGCGAACACTGGCACGACGAAGACGAGGTGCGCTTCATCATCGCGGGCCACGGCCTGTTTCACATTCACTCGAAAACCGGTGAGGTGCTGGCCATCGAAGTCTCGGCCGGCGATCTGATCCGCGTCCCGCGCGGCACGCTTCACTGGTTCAACCTCTGCGCCGATCGCCGCATTCGCGCAATCCGTTTGTTCCAGGATACCGCCGGCTGGACACCGCATTACACCGATAGCAACGTCGACGGAAAATACATGCCGCTTTGCTTTAGCGCAGCGCATTCGCAATCGACAACTGTTTGAATCGTGACCGAGAGGCTCTCAACGATTGGCGTTCGCGGCATTCTGCTCGACATCGAAGGCACGACGACGCCCATCGCCTTCGTCCACGACGTGCTCTTCACGTACGCGAAAGCGCACGTCCGAGACTTCCTGGTCCAACACGCGCACGAACTCGCTGACGACGTCGCGCAACTCCGCGACGAACACGCTCGCGAAGTCGACCCGCCGCCACTAACCGAAGCTCCCGACTCGATCGCCACTTACGTCCACTGGCTGATCGATCGCGATCGCAAATCGACAGGTTTGAAGTCACTGCAGGGAAAAATCTGGCGGGAAGGTTATACAAACGGAACGCTGAAGTCGCAGGTCTTCGCCGACGTCCGCTCGGCATTCGAACGCTGGCAACAAGCAGCTCTGAAAATCAGTATCTTTTCTTCCGGTAGCGTGCTGGCCCAAAAGCTACTCTTCGCGCACACGGACAACGGCGATCTCACAACGTTCATCAGCGACTACTTCGACACGAACGTCGGCGCCAAAGGCGACGCCGAAAGCTATCGCCGGATCGCAACGAAGATGAATCTCTCACCGCTCGAAATACTCTTCATCTCCGACGTCGTAACCGAACTCGAAGCGGCCACCGCAGCAGGCATGCAAACACGTTTGTCGATCCGTCCCGGCAATCAATCACAACCCGATCCCGATCGCTTTCAGATCATCCACTCGCTGGACGAAGTCTGAAACCATCACCCACTCTTTCGATTCAAGATTCGCGACGCAACGGCCTGGCGCAACAACCCAATGATCTCGGCGTTCTGCGACGACTCAGCGGCATCGATCGCCGTTCCATACTTCAACCCGTGTTCGCTGCCGTAGAGCAAACCCTCGACCGACGGATCCGCGCCGCGCGCCAGCAGCAACTGCACGATTCCGGCGTGGCCCACCTTCACCGCATCGATCAGAACAGTCGTCTTGATCTTCGGATGCCGGTATCCAATCGCGTACTGAAGGTTCGCATCAGCACCCGCCGCCAACATCTCCCTCACCTTCAGCTCATCCTTTTTCGCGACCGCCGCACGCAGCCACGCATTTCGCACCGCAGGCGTCAGTTGCTCCGGATACGCACTCCGCGACAGCGCTTCAATCTCACTCAAGTCTTTTTTGTACGCCAGTGTCGAGACCGTATCGCCCATCACATCGACGAGACTCGCATCCGCGCCACTCGCCAGCAGCAACCGCGCGAGTTCCGTCTTCCCTGCTCGCACGGCGCGCATCAACAGCGTCTCGCCATCCTCGTTCTGCGCATTCAAACCTTCTGCGCCCGCCTTCAGCAGCGCCTCGACAACTTCGACATCGGCGCGCTCAACCGCACTCGTCAACGCCGTCGCTCCTGATTCGTCTTTGACGTTTACCTGCGCCCCCCGCGCAAGTAACAGCTTCACCTTCGTAACCGAGCTCGCCGCCATCAACGCCGTGCGTCCATACTGACCGACCGCATTCGGATCGGCCCCCCTCGCCAACAACAAACTCGTCACCTCAGACGACGAAACCGGCGGCGGCCCACCCGGTTTCGCATTCATCTCCGCGAAACTCGGTTCGGCCGACATGATCAGCGGCGTGTTTCCGGACCTGTGCCTCACGTTTACACGAGCGCCTCCGTCGAGCAGCAGTTGGACCATCTGCGGGTTCCCTCGCCGAACAGCCATCATCAATGCCGTGCCTTCGTCCGTTTGCGTATTGACGTCTTCGCCTCTCGCGAGCAGCAGCTTCGTGATTTCGACGTGACCTTCAGAAACCGCGTGCATCAGCGCAGACTTATATTTGACCGGCTGGTTCAAACGCGCGCCCTTCGCGAGCAGCAACTCAACCATTTCCACCGTTGGGTTTTCTCGTTGACTGATCAGATAAAGCAGAAACTCATCGTTGTCTTTACCGACACGAGCGCCGGCCTCGACCAGTACCGCAAAATGGTCCGTGTTACCGGCGCGGATTGATGAGTTGAGGAACCGGCTCAGCGCGTACGGCTTTGCATCCTGTTTGACTGCGCCGTCGATCTCGGCAAGCGCCTTCCCACGCTCACCGAGTTGCAGGTACATGCTTGCCAGCTCGAGCTGAACGTCCGAACGTGCCGGGTCGATCGCGATCGCCTGCCTGACCTTTTCGACCGCCTGCTTTTTCTCGCCACGATGCCACAGCAACTGCGCTTCGTGTACCAGCGCATCAGCAGGCGACGCATGCTTTTGAACCCCACACACGGCTGGCGCCAGGAGCAACCACAGCGCCAGAATTAACGACTGATACACTTCCATTTTTGGCCCTCCTGAAATCAAGTGGCCGTTCCAATAAAAAGATCACACAGATTCATTTCCACTCGCCCTGGACCGTGAACGCGGCCCAGTAATGAGGCGACTGCCATCGCTTGTCCTGGAGCATCGACACCTGCGCCGCACGCAGCGCCGCCGCCGGACGCAATCCGTCCTTCAGCATTGCCGAGTAAAAACGCTTCATGATGTCGGCGGTCGCACGATCGTCGATGCGCCAGTAGCTCGCGACGACGCGTGGCGCGCCGGCATACATAAACCCACGCGTCAGGCCGACTAAACCTTCGCCTTTCACGTCTTTGCCAAGCGCAGTCTGGCACGCACTCAAGACAACGAGGTCGGCATTCAGTTTCAGGTTGTAGATGTCGTAGAGCCGCAAAAACCCGTTCTGCGG
>JAICGQ010000182.1 GCA_025923035.1 Pyrinomonadaceae bacterium
CTTACGTGGGTGGGATTCGCTACTGGCATCCACCCACTCACGTCGGGTGGGATTCGCTACTGGTATCCACCCATTAACGTGGGTGGGATTCGCTACTGGTATCCACCCACTCACGTAGGTGAGATTCGCTACCGGTATCCACCCACTTACGTGGGTGGGATTCGCTACTGGTATCCACCCACTTACGTGGGTGGGATTTGATACTGGCATCAACCCACTCACGTGGGTGGGATTTGATACTGGTATCCACCCACTTACATGGGTGGGATTCGCTACTGGTATCCACCCACTCACGTGGGTGGGATTCGGGACTTGCGCAAAGCCACCCGCAGCGCTCGGCAGGCTGACGACAAACTGTCCGCGCGCAGCGTGCTTCCAAAAATGCCACGCCGCTTTCTGTCGATGGAGTCCATACTCTGCACTCCCACAACAGACGATCGAACACGCGGCATGCCCAACTCAGCCGCCAGGGATAGATAACCTCCCAACACACGACGAGGTGCGAGCCGGTATTAGTTGCTCTGCGGACGAGTCTCTTCGCGTGTGAATTCGTGGGACTACTCTCCGCCAAACTCCTGCCCAGACCCCGACACGACAAACACTCCCTGTAAGGAGCGTTTGCAACTCCCAAAGTTAACGGGGATTAAGCATGCCCGGTAATACCTGGTGGTGTGTGTGTGCGCAATACAACAAACATGCAAATGCACGTGAATAAGGTTTCGTTACTCGGGCAAGCGCGCCGGCGCTTCCTCGGTCTTTCGCCCACGGAAGCAACGTTTGCGAGGCGCGGCTTTCTCGTTGGCGAAGAGAAAGCTCGCTTGCGCCTCGAGCACATCGGCATCACCTTTTTAAGTGGTTATCACGCGGCGCTCGAGGAAACGAAGCTAGTTTCACTCGCACACCGATTAGGCACCGTCGACAACGAGTTGCGAGGATTTGCTTTTGAAGGCGCCGCAATGGGACTCGCGCTACTCGACTGCTGCACGCCCTGGCGCAACGATCGCTGGCGCAGCTTCACCGATCACCTAGCCAAACCTCACGTCTACATGATGCATGTCGGATTGGGTTGGGCGCTTGCACGTTTGCGGCGATCAGTTACTCCGCAATGGGCCAAACTCGATCCGTTGCTCGGTTGGCTCGTAGTTGACGGTTACGGTTTTCACGAAGGCTATTTCAATTGGCGCCGGTATGTTGAACAGCGCACGTTACCCGAGCGACTCAACGGATATGCGCGACGTGTTTTCGATCATGGTCTCGGTCGCAGCATCTGGTTTGTGAAAGGCGCTGACGTTGCTTCCGTCGCGATTGCGATCGACGCCTTTCCTCCCGTGCGACACGCCGACTTGTGGAGTGGTATCGGTCTCGCGTGCGCGTACGCCGGAGGTTGTAGACGCGCCGCAATCGAATCATTGCGAGCCGCAGCCGGCAAACACTTGCCTGCGCTGGCACAAGGCGTGGCATTCGCCGCGAAGACGCGCGTGTACGCAGCGAACCTCACACCTCATACAGAGATGGTCTGCGACGTAATGTGCGGCCAACCTGCCGAAGACGTCGCCGCAATCACCGACGCCGCTCTCGAAAACTTGCACGCACACGACGAATTGCCCGCTTACGAAGTGTGGCGCGGCCGCATTCGGAACAAATTCGCATTGGAGGTCACAACAACATGACGATCAAGGAGGGCGCATTCCGGCGCCAGGCTGCAAAGTTGACGGCGATAGTTCTCATCCTCGTCGTCTACGGCTTCGCTCGCGTGCCCGAGGCGTCGGAGTCAGAGTTGGCAAAGCTCGCAGAGGGCTTCAGTTTTCGCAGCTCGCCGCTGCCGACGATGAGTGGAGAAACGCAGAAGACGATTCGCAACGTTAATCCATCATTGGATCGCATTGCCGGCTGGGTTTCGAGCGTGGGTGCGGCGGTCGCGTTGAACGACCTCGACGGCGACCGATTGCCTAACGACGCATGTTACGTCGATACGCGAATCGATAAAGTCATCGTAGCGCCGGTGCCGGGCACTCCCGCGCGCTATCAACCGTTCACACTCGATCCACTCACTCTTCCGTACGACGCGTCGACGATGGCGCCGATGGGTTGTTTGCCCGGTGACTTCAACGAAGACGGTCTCCTCGACGTGCTCGTTTATTACTGGGGACGAACCCCGGTCATGTTCGTCAAACGCGACGGCGCCTCGTCTTCCCTCAACTCCGACAGCTACACACGCAGTGAATTGGTCGCGAGCGGCGCGCGCTGGTTCACTAACGCAGCAACGCAAGCCGACATCGATGGCGATGGTCACACAGACTTGATTCTTGGCAACTTCTTCCCCGACGGATCACGCATACTCGACGCTCGGGCCACTGTCCGCGACCAGATGCAGGACTCGATGTCGCTGGCCCAAAACGGCGGGCACAAGCATCTGCTGTTATGGAAAGCGCCGCCCGATGGCGCATCGCGCTCAGCGGTCCATTTCGAGGAAGTTCACGGCGTGCTTGACGAGAAGAGTGCGCGCGGTTGGGCACTTGCAATCGCCGCTGCCGATCTCGACGGCGACTTGCTTCCCGAAATCTACTTCGCCAACGACTTTGGTCCAGATCGTCTTTTGCACAATCGTTCAACACCCGGTCAGCCGCGTTTCGAGCTGTTGGAAGGACGACGATCGCTGACGACGCCGAAGTCGAAAGTGCTGGGCCACGATTCCTTCAAAGGCATGGGCGTGGACTTCGGCGATTTGAACGGCGACGGCTATCCCGATATCTACGTCAGCAACATCACGCAGGAGTACGGACTCGAAGAGAGTCACTTCGTCTTCCTCAGCACCGGACGAGTCGACCTGATGAAGCAAGGCGTCGCTCCTTACGTCGATCGCAGTGAACCGCTTGGGCTCTCGCGTAGCGGTTGGGGATGGGACACACGACTTGCCGACTTCAACAACGACGGCGTGCTTGAAGCGTTGCAAGCAACTGGTTTCCTGAAAGGCAACGTCAGTCTTTGGCCCGAACTCCACGAGGTGGTGATGGGTAACGACCAACTGCTGCGTCACCCGCGTAGTTGGCCCATCATCAAATCCGGCGGCGACATCAGCGGCAGCAACCACAATTACTTCTTCGTGCGCGGTCCGGACGGTCGCTTTCATGACATCTCCGCACAACTTTCGCTCAACCAGCCATTGGTGACGCGCGGCATCGCGACCGCCGACGTCGATGGTGATGGACGTCTCGACTACGCGGTCGGGAACCAGTTCGAGACTTCATACTTTTATCGCAACGAAAGTAACAATCCGGGCGCGTTCGTCGGGCTCCGATTACGCCTGCCAGTCCGCACCGAAGATGCGTTGCGGCAGACCCGCGTTTGTCGTGATGGAAGTGCGGCGGCCGCGCTTCCTTCGCGCGCGGCTATCGGCGCCGAGGCGCGTGTGGTGCTTCGCGGACGCGCACCGCTCGTTCAGCAGGTTGACGGTGGGAACGGGCATTCAGGAAAGCGCAGTTCTGATTTGCAGTTTGGACTGGGCCAACTTGCGGGAAACGAGCCCGTAACCGTCGAGCTCCGCTGGCGCGACGCAGGGGGCGGGCTTCAACGAGAAACAATTCAACTGTTGCCGGGCGCTTGGTACACGATCCTGCTCGGTCGTGAAAGGGGGACCCTCAATGAGTGCAAATGAGACTGGCAATCGAGCGGACCGGCTAGGTGGACTGCGACGTTTCGCGATCGCGATCACTGTCCTCAACATCCTGGGCCATGCCTTCTTTGGTTTCGAACAGTCGTTGGCCCATCCACTGGTTGCGCTGGCCACCGCTTACAGCGTCGAGTTGCTGCTGGAGTTCATCGACGCGCGTTTCAATCACCGTTCGCCGAGGTTCCTGGGTGGCGGCGTGCGCCGGTTCGTCGAGTATTTGCTGTCGGCGCACATAACGGGACTCGCGTGCGCGATGCTTCTTTACCCGAACGAACGGCTCGGTCCAGTCGTGTTCGCCGCAGTGGTGGCAATCTGCTCGAAGTGCGTCTTGCGCGCTCCGTTTGGAAACGGCACGCGCCACTACTTCAATCCCTCGAACTTCGGGATCACGATCACACTACTCGCCTTCGCATGGGTCAGTGTCGCACCGCCGTATCAGTTCACTGAGAACATGACTGGTCCGGGCGACTGGATCTTACCGGCGGTCATCGTTTGCACCGGCACCTTTCTGAACGCGCGCTTCACTCACCGGCTACCGCTTATTGCTGCATGGCTCGGAGGGTTTGTGGCCCAAGCCGCACTGCGCAGTGTGTTTCTCGACGCTCCATTCGGTGCGGCGTTGCTGCCGATGACGGGGGTCGCTTTCATCCTCTACACGTTCTACATGGTCACCGATCCTGCTACCACACCTAACGGTCGACGCGAGCAGATCGCGTTCGGCTTGAGTGTTGCCGCCGTCTACGGACTGTTGATGGTGGCCCATGTCGTCTTCGGACTGTTCTTTGCGCTGACGATCGTTTGCGCTTTCCGAGGACTGGGGATGTACGCATCGCGCTGGGTCAGAGGCCGCGCGCGCGAAGAGATGGATGCGGTCGCCGCACCTGCGGCGTTGAGTCCAAGCTCAGCGACTTCTGCCCTCGTGAGGGAGGCTTGAGATGCGACAAGCAATAGCCATCGTCGGCATGGCGTGTCGCTATCCCGACGCGCGTTCGCCCGACGAACTCTGGGAAAACGCGCTCGCGGGGCGCCGTGCTTTCCGGCGTATCCCGGCAGAGCGACTCAATCTCAACGACTACCTCTCTTCAGATCGGCAAAGCCCCGATCAAACGTACTCGACTGAAGGCGCCTTTATCGAAGGTTATGAGTTTGACCGAGCTCGCTTTCGCGTGCCCGGTGGAACTTATCGCGCCGCGGATCCCGCGCACTGGCTGGCGTTGGATGTAGCCGCGGGGGCACTCGAAGACGCGGGCTTCGCGGAAGGCGATGGACTGCCGCGAGAAGCGACCGGAGTCTTCATTGGCAACACACTAACGGGTGAGTTCTCGCGTGCGAACACGTTGCGGTTGCGCTGGCCGTACGTGCGAAGAGTCGTGAGGCAAGTGCTCGAAGACGATGCTCTTCCGCCGGAGCGCCAGCGCGAACTGCTGGCACAGATCGAAACGCTTTTCAAAAAACCCTTTCCGCCGGTTGGGGCGGAGACGCTTGCCGGTGGTCTCTCGAACACGATTGCAGGACGCATCTGTAATCACTTTGATCTCAAAGGCGGCGGTTACACGGTCGATGGCGCGTGCGCGTCATCGCTGCTGGCGGTGATAAATGCGTGCACGTCGCTCGCTGCCGGTGATCTCGAGGTTGCGGTTGCGGGTGGAGTCGATCTGAGTATCGATCCATTCGAGATCGTGGGATTTGCGAAGACGGGTGCGCTCGCCGGTGAGGCGATGCGCGTTTACGACAAGCGTGCGTCGGGATTCTGGCCCGGCGAGGGCTGCGGCCTGATCGTGCTCATGCGTCACGAAGACGCTTTGCAATCACGGCGGCGAATTTACGCCGTGATTCGCGGATGGGGTGTGTCGTCGGACGGCAGTGGCGGCATTACTCGCCCCGAGGTCGAGGGACAAACCATCGCCTTGCGACGTGCTTATGCGCGCGCGGGTTATGGCGCCGACACGGTTGCGTACTTCGAAGGACACGGGACCGGCACTGCGGTCGGCGACACGACTGAGCTTCAAGCGCTGGCGCGCGCGCGACGCGAAAACGCGGTCGATGTTGGACCAGCAGTTATCAGTTCAGTCAAAGCCATCATCGGTCACACAAAGGCGGCGGCGGGTGTTGCGGGACTAATAAAAGCAACGATGGCGCTCGGCGCACAGATACTTCCGCCGGCGGTGGGTTGTGATAAACCGCACGAAGAATTGAACCATGAGGCGTCTCCCCTCCGCACTCTCAAACGCGGCGAGATCTTCTCCGATCGCTCGAAGCTGCGTGCAGGCGTGAGTGCGATGGGTTTCGGAGGCATCAACACGCACGTGACGCTTGAAGCGGCGCACGACGATCGTCGCCAGTCACTCAGTTCGAAAGAACGCGCTCTGCTTCACTCGGCGCAGGATGCCGAACTGTTTCTCTTCTCCGCACAAGACGTCGCTGAAATCGAGAACAAGATCGAACGGCTGCTTGTTTACGCCGAGCGCCTTTCGCGTAGTGAGTTGACGGATCTCGCAGTTCGTCTGTCGGAGACGCTGCGCCCGCTTCCCTTCCGTGCAGCAGTCGTGGCCTCAAGCCCCGTGGAATTGTCACGCCGGCTTGAAGCATTGAGGTCGCATGTGCGCAGCGGCGCGCCGCAGTTGATCGATCCGCGTGGCGGCATCTTTTTGGGCGGCGACCAATCGTCAGCTCGGATTGGCTTTCTTTTTCCCGGACAGGGATCGCCGTCGTACAAGGACGGCGGCGCATGGCGTCGACGCTTTGATTACATTGAAGATCTGTACGCGCGCGTGGAGAAAGAGTGGCGCGGCGATGGTGTTTCAACTGAGATCGCTCAGCCTGCGATCGTTGCCTCGTCGGTTGCCGCGCTGCGAGTCCTGTCAAGGTTAGGCGTGACTGCGGTTGTCGGCGTGGGCCATAGTCTGGGCGAGTTCACCGCACTGCACTGGGCCGGCTCTCTCGACGAGTCATCACTGCTGCGCACCGTGCGCGCACGCGGTCGGGTGATGGCCGAAGTCGATGGACCAGCGGGCGCGATGCTGAGTGTCACTGCCGACCGGCAGGCGGTCCAGGACATCTTGAACGGCGAAGGCGTTGTCATCGCCGGTCTCAATTCACCGAGGCAAACAGTTCTTTCCGGCGAAGCGGACGAGATCGGCATCGTCGCGCGCCGGGCTGAAAAGATCGGACTGCGGACCACGTTGTTACGCGTCTCCCACGCTTTTCACTCTTCGCTGGTCGCGTCCGCCGGAACTCGATTGTCGGCGCATCTCGATCGCGAAGAGTTTGCACCGCTTCAACGACAAGTGTTTTCGACGGTGACGGGTCAGCACCTTGGCGCGGACGCAGACTTGCGCGTGTTGCTGCGCGAGCAGGTGACTTCTCCTGTGCGTTTCATGGATGCGGTGGAGGCGGCAGCGCAGACTGCGGTGGACCTGTGGCTGGAAGTTGGACCGGGCCAGACTCTTAGCGGGCTTATCGGCGAGTTTCGTCAGGAGCCCGCGATAGCACTGGATTCTGGTGGAAACTCAATTCGCGGACTTTTACATGCCGTAGGCGCGTGCTTCTGTCTGGGCGCGCGCATCGCTCACGACGAGTTGTTCGCCGATCGATTCGCGCGACCGTTCGATCTCGATTGGCGGCCGCGTTTCTTCGTCAATCCGTGCGAACTCGCGCCCGCAGACGATGGTTCGATCGGGGCGTCGAACGAAGCACGTGACGACGTTCTGATCGAATCGCAAATTAGCGATCCATCATCAACCACTCCGCTGGAAGTCGTGCGACAACTTGTTGCAGAGCGCCTCGAACTTCCCGTTACAACTATCGAAAACGAGAGCAGGCTGCTTGACGATCTTCACTTGAACTCGATCACCGTCGCGCAACTTGTCGCCGAAGCCGCGCGGCGTCTCGATCTTCCGCCGCCACCCACGCCGACGCACTACGCCAATTCGACACTCGCTGAAATCGCCGAAGCCCTGAAGGGCGATGCGCATAACCGCGATGCAACGAGCGCCGCTGCAGACGCAGCGCCGCCAGGAATTGACGAGTGGGTGCGGGAGTTCTCCGTCGAATTCGTCGAACGCACCTTGCCCCAACGCGAGCCTCCAACGACGAGTGGTGACTGGTCCGTACTCGCACCACCGGACCACCCACTCAAGGTCGCCGTACAAAAAACTTTCGCGCAATCTGGCGCGGGCCGCGGCGTCGTCGTCCTACTCCCGCGGGAGCCAGGCGAGAACAACATCGGTCTCCTGCTGGACGGCGCGCGCGCGGCCCTCAAATCCGGCGATGATTTCCGCTTCGTGCTGGTCCAACACGGCGCGGGCGCGGCGAGTTTCGCGCGCACGCTGCAGCTTGAAGCCAGGAACCTCCACACGTGCGTGGTTGACGTGCCGGCGGAACATCCGTCCGCGGCAGAGTGGATCCTCGCGGAGGCCCTGGCCGCACGTGGCCACGCGGAAGCGCGTTACACGTCGGACGGCAAACGTTGGGCGCCTGTGCTCCGGTCGCTGGCGATCGAACCGGATGAGGGCAAGCTGCCACTAACAACGAGCGACGTGTTAGTCGTCTCCGGAGGTGCGCGCGGCATCACGGCGGAATGCGCGCTTCGCCTGGCCCGCGACTCCGGCGCACGCCTCGCTATCTTCGGTCTCTCTCAACCCACAGCAGACGACGAGATCGTTTCCAACCTCGAACGATTGAAAGCCGCCGGCGTTGATTTCCGTTACTACACCGTCGACGTCACCGACGCCGCCGCGACACGCGATGCAGTCAGTGAAGTGGAAAACGATCTCGGCCCGGTCACCGCGATCCTGCACGGCGCGGCGCGAAACGTTCCATGTCTAATCGAAAATCTCGACTCGGAGGCGTTCGCGGCGACGTTAGCGCCCAAGATTCAGGGTGCACAAAATCTGCTCGCTGCGATCAACCCCGACCGCCTCCGTCTTTTCATTACCTTCTCGTCAATCATCGCGCGCACGGGTCTGCCGGGCGAAGCACATTACGGCCTCGCTAACGAATGGCTCACGCGTTTGACCGAGGACTGGCAGGCTGAACACCCGCACTGCCGTTGTCTCGCGATCGAATGGTCCGTCTGGTCGGGTGTCGGCATGGGCGCGCGTCTCGGTACTGTGAACGAGTTGGCCCATCGTGGCATCACGCCGATCTCCGTCGAGAAGGGATTGGAAGCGTTGCGACGATTGATGTGTCGGAAGTCATCGAACGTCGCTTCGGTGGTCATGGGTCGGATAGGCGATATGCCGACACTCCAAATCGCGAGACCCGAGTTCCCCTTCCTGCGCTTTCTCGAGAAGCCGCGTGTTTACTATCCCAAAGTCGAACTAGTCGTCGACGCTGAGTTGTCAACCACAACCGATCCGTACCTGGACGATCACGTCTTTCGTGGTGAACGCCTACTGCCGGCCGTCATGGGAATGGAGGCGATGGCGCAAGTCTTCATGGCGCTGGAAGAGACGACCGGGCCGCCCGCATTCGAGCAGGTCAAATTCGAACGCCCGGTGGTTATCGCAGACGGCGCTACCAACATAATTCGCGTGGCGGCGCTCACGCGTGGTCCAGGGTGCATCGACGTCGTCCTGCGCAGCTCGGAGACGAATTTCCAGGTCGATCATTTCCGTGCGGTGTGTCGCACAACCAGCACTGCGACAGAAACGACGAGCTGTGACGTCAACCGTGAAACGCGGGCCGATATCGACCCCGCGCACGATCTTTACGGCCGAGTCTTATTTCATACCGGACGCTTTCAACGTCTCCGCGGGTACCGCACGCTCAAGACATTGGAGTGCTCGGCCGAGATCAATCCTGACGGCTCGACGAACTGGTTCGGCCGCTACCTGCCTGCGCGCCTCGTGCTCGGCGATCCCGGCGCACGCGATGCTGCGATTCACGCTGTTCAAGCATGCGTTCCGCAGGTATCGCTGCTGCCGGTACGCGTCGAGAAGGTCACCGGCAGTTTGACCGGGCAAGCTAATGCGCTATTCGTGAACGCGAAAGAAAGGGAGCGCTTTCCGGGCGGCTTCATCTACGACCTGGAATTAACCAATGCTGAAGGACATCTGCTCGAGCGCTGGGAGCGAC